>JAZREH010000234.1:0-1918 GCA_045660705.1 Acutalibacteraceae bacterium | reverse complement strand
GCCAAGAAGTACGGTGTTGAAGGCACTGCAATCAAGGATTTTTCTGATCAGCAAAAATAATTAAACATTTTCGCAGTAAAAAATGTCATTTTTACAAGTTACATTATTCCTATTGGATGGCTTTAAAATATCTCTGCTTATCTTTGCGGTGACGCTGCTTTGCGGCGCACCGCTTGGTTTGCCTATAGCCTTCTGTTCGATGAGCCGTTTCCGCATTGTAAAATACATATCCAAGGTGTTCGTGTGGGTTGTCAGAGGCGTTCCGCTGATGCTTCAGATATTTATTATCTATTACGTGCCGGGGCTTATTTTTAATCTGCAACTGTTCAGCAAAATTGACCGCTATATGTTCCTTAACTACGGTGTTAACGATGCGGGCAGAATAACGGCGGTATTTATTGCATTTATTATAAACTACGCCTGCTATTTCTCCGAGATATACCGTGGCGGTATAGAGAGTATTTCGCGCGGTCAGTATGAGGCGGGGTATGTTCTCGGTCTTACCAAATCACAGGTTTTTCGTAAGATAATATTTAAGCAGGTTATAAAAAGGATTGTTCCGCCGATGTCGAATGAGATAATTACGCTCATTAAGGATACGGCGCTTGCAAACAGTATTGTTGTTTGCGAAATTATCAAGCAGGCACAGGAACTTGCCGCAACAAAGGCACTTGTGTGGCCGCTTTTCTATACAGGCGTGTTCTATCTGATTTTTGTTGGACTGCTTACCATTTGTCTTGGCAAATTAGAAAAGAAATTAAGTTATTTCCGAGGATAAGATTATGGCGGTACTTGAAATTAACAATATAAAGAAAAGTTTCGGCAATACCGAGGTTTTAAAGGGAATTAGTTTTTCTCTTGAAAAGGGTGAGGTGCTTGCTATAATCGGTTCGTCGGGTGGCGGAAAGACAACATTGCTTCGTTGCCTTAATTTCCTTGAACTTGCCGATGAAGGCACCATTTCGGTTGACGGCAAGATTATTTACGACGGCAAGTCAAATAAAAGACAAAACGATAACGAATTGCGCCTTAACCGTCTGCATTTCGGTCTGGTGTTTCAGTCGTTTAATCTGTTTCCGCAGTACAATGTGCTTAAGAATGTAACTTTGGCGCCGACACTACTTGAGCGCGGCAGTGCACAGGAAATTGAGGATAACGCACGAAAACTGATTGAACGCGTAGGTCTGTCGGATAAGATAAATAACTATCCCTGTGAACTTTCGGGCGGACAGCAACAGCGTGTTGCCATAGCGCGTGCCTTGGCGCTTGACCCTGATATACTCTGTTTTGATGAGCCGACATCGGCGCTTGACCCAGAACTTACGGGTGAGGTTTTGCGCGTAATCAAGGGACTTAAAGACAGCGACAGCACGATGATTGTCGTTACCCACGAAATGGAGTTTGCACGAAGCGTCGCCGATAAAATAATTTTTATGGCGGACGGTGTAATCGAGGAGATGGGTACCCCTGACGAGGTGTTCGACAATCCTAAATCCGAAAAGACAAGAGCCTTTTTGTGTAAGGCGAAGGAAGAATTTTGAAAGGCGGAATGACAATGCCCACTAAACGGATAGATGAGCAAACAGTAAACGAACTTTTTGAACTGATTCTTTCGCTTGATACGGTGGAGGATTGCAAACTGCTTTTTGAAGACCTTTGTACGTATAAAGAGGTTGAGCAGATGGCACAGCGTGTTAAGGCAGCCCGACTTCTTATTGAGGGAAAAACCTATTCAAAGGTGATAGAGGAAACCGATATTTCCTCGGCAACATTAAGCCGCGTATCGCGATGTGTTCAGTATGGCGGCGGATATGCGAAGTTTTTGACACCAAAAGAATAAAAATATAAAATTTTACTTGATTATTTTACCATAGTGTGATATACTAATTTTTGCTGTGATTTTCATGGCAAAAATATG
>JAZREH010000233.1:0-8370 GCA_045660705.1 Acutalibacteraceae bacterium | reverse complement strand
CCCAAAGGTTTGCGCGAAACCCTTTATTTTAAGGATGACGATTCGCGGCTTTCTTTTCTTTTCGGCAACTATATAACCCTTACTAATATAACCGAGCACGAGGTTGAGCGCATTATAAAAATGCATATCAGCCCCGTTAATATCTCGGTTCATACCACCAATCCCGAACTTCGCGTTAAGATGATGAATAACCGTAATGCGGGTGCGGCGCTTTCGGTTATCGACCGTCTTGATGCGGCTGGCATTGCAATGAACTGCCAGTTGGTGCTTTGCCCTGAATATAATGACGGAAAAGAACTCGAAAAAAGCCTTTCGGACCTTACATCACACGAAAATATCAAGTGTATTGCGGCGGTGCCTGTGGGACTTACCGACCACCGCGACGGACTTGCACCGCTTAAACCGTTTGACCAAAATGGCGCGGCGGATGTAATCGACATCATCGACCGATTCGGTGATATGTGTGTCGAAAGGTACGGCGAACGCCGTGTTTATGCCGCGGATGAATTTTATCTGCTGTCAAAGCGGGATATCCCGACGGCTGATTATTACGGTGATTTTCTGCAACTTGAAAACGGTGTAGGATTATGGGCACTGCTTAAAAGCGAGGTAGAGTCGGCGATTGTCGAACTGCCCGAGGATATGCACAAAGACCGTCATATTTCGATTGCTACGGGTGTTGCTGCTGCACCGCTTATATGTGAGATTGCAAATATGTGCTGTGATAGGGTTTCGGGACTGAAAGTTAATGTTTTTGCGATTAAAAATGACTTTTTCGGGTCAAAAATTACTGTAGCGGGTCTTGTTACGGCAACCGATATTGAGAAACAACTTGACGGCAAGGACCTCGGTCAGGCACTTCTTATTCCAAGCGTGATGTTAAGAAATGAGGGTGATATGTTCCTTGACAGTATAACTGTTGATGAACTGTCACAAAGATTAAAAACCGAAATAATTCCGATTGATAATAACGGTTACGACCTTGTAAAGGCAATAACCGATTACGATATATAAAGGGAGGTTTCATTATGGCAAAACCTGTTGTGGCGGTAGTCGGCAGACCGAATGTCGGCAAATCGACCCTGTTTAATAAACTTGTGGGTAAAAGGCTGTCCATCGTTGACGATACCCCAGGTGTTACGCGTGACCGTATATACGGCGATGCCGAATGGCGCAATCAGAAGATAATGCTGGTCGATACAGGCGGTATTGAGCCTAAAACCGACGATATAATACTTGCAAATATGCGTGCACAGGCGCAACTTGCAATCGAAACCGCCGAGGTAATAATATTCGTTACCGATTTAAAAAGCGGTGTTACCGCCGCCGATTCGGAGATTGCCGCAATGCTTCAAAAAAGCGGAAAACCGATTGTTTTGTGCGTTAATAAGTGTGATACTATCGGCGATATACCTGCCGAGTTTTATGAGTTTTACAATCTTGGCATCGGCGACCCCGTTGCCGTTTCGTCGGTGCACGGACACGGAACGGGTGACCTGCTTGATGCCGTTTTTCAGTACCTTGACGAAAGTTTTGCGGTTGAGGACGATGAAGAACTGATAAATGTTGCTGTTATCGGTAAACCTAATGCGGGCAAATCTTCGCTTGTAAACCGTATTTCGGGCGAGGAAAGAACCATTGTTTCGGATATTGCGGGTACAACGCGCGATGCTATTGATACCGTTGTCGATAATGAGCACGGACATTTTAATTTTATTGATACCGCAGGACTCCGCCGTAAAAGTAAGGTGGAGGACAAAATCGAAAAGTATAGCGTGCTTCGCGCTAAAATGGCGATTGAACGGTCGGATGTGTGCGTAATTATGCTTGACGGCGTTGACGGTTTCACCGAACAGGATTCCAAGGTGGCGGGTCTTGCCCTTGAACAGGGTAAAGCATGCATAATCGCCGTTAATAAATGGGATATCGTTGAAAAAGACGGTAAGACTATGGATTCCTACCGTAAGCAACTGATGAAAGATTTCTCCTTTATGCCGTTTGCACCGATTATCTTTATTTCGGCAAAAACGGGTCAGCGTATGGACAGGCTTTTTGAACTTATAAAGTATGTCTATACACAAAACACAATGCGTATTTCGACAGGTAAACTTAACGATATACTTGCCGATGCTACCGCGCGTGTTCAACCGCCTACAGATAAGGGCAAGCGGCTTAAAATTTTCTATATGACACAGGCATCGACCAAGCCGCCTACATTTGTCTGCTTCTGTAACAATGCCGAACTGTTTCATTTTTCGTATCAAAGATATCTTGAAAACCGTATCCGTTCAACCTTTGGACTTGAGGGTACGCCGGTAAGATTTGTTATCCGCGAAAGGGGAGATAAGTAGTATGATTATGACTGCTGTTGTTGCTGTTTTGGCTGCCTATATTGTCGGCAGTATAAACTTTGCTGTTATTTTTACCAAAGCCTTTACGCATACCGATGTCCGTGACTACGGAAGCGGTAATGCGGGTACCACCAATGTAATGCGTGTCGGCGGTATGACCCCAGGACTCCTCACCTTTGTGTGCGATGCACTTAAAGGCTTTGTGGCGTGTATAATCGGCAGATGGCTGTTCGGTTATGTTTACGCTCAGACGGGGGATGCATATATGTTGCCCATTTACGGTGCATATCTGTGCGGTCTTGCCTGTATGATAGGTCATATTTTTCCAATTTTCTTTGGTTTTAAGGGCGGAAAAGGTGTTGCGACAAGCGTTGGAATCTTTGCCGTTTGCTGTCCTGTTGCTATAATTTCGGGGCTTGGTGTTTTTGCCGCGGTTTTGATTATTTCGCGAATTGTATCACTCAGTTCCCTTGCCGCTACCGTTGTTGTGGTCGTCCTGTCTATTGTTTTAAGAAGCCGCGAAAACGGTGCATCGTGGGTGCCGCAGACGGTACTTGCTGTGAGTATGGGTGCTATTGTGTTTATTAAGCATCACGAAAATATAAAGCGTCTTATAAACGGTAATGAGAAAAAAATCACCGTCAGAGGTAAGAAAAATGGCTGATGTTGCTATACTGGGCGCTGGCGGTTGGGGAATGGCGCTTGCCTTAAATGCCTTTGAATGCGGTCATAATGTAAAAATATGGTCGCCGTTTCGTGATGAGGTTGATTCGCTCATCAAAAATCACGGCAACGAAAGACTTTTAAGCGGTGTTACTTTGCCCGATGAAATTACGGTTACCGACGATATTTCGTGTGTTGAGGGTTGTGCGATTACCGTTATTGCAACGCCGTCTGTTGCGGTGCGCTCGGTAGCACAGAAACTTAAAACGCAAAATAATTCCGGAATCATTGTCAGCGTTTCAAAGGGCTTTGAAAAGGACAGTAATAAAAGGCTTTCGCAGGTTATTGCCGAGGAACTTGGTGGCACAAATGTTGTGGTGCTTTCGGGTCCGTCGCACGCCGAGGAGGTTGCGCGCCGTATACCGACCTCGCTTGTTGCGGCATCACAAAGCGTTGCCGCGGCTGAAATTGTTCAGGATATGCTGTCAAATGAGTTTTTGCGCATATACACTTCTGACGATGTGACAGGTGTTGAAATCGGCGGTGCGCTTAAAAATGTTATTGCGATTTGTGCGGGTATTTGTGACGGCCTCGGACTTGGCGACAACAGTAAAGCCGCGCTTATCACACGCGGTCTTGCCGAAATGACACGACTTGGTGTACGGCTTGGCGCAAACGAGCGCACCTTTGCGGGGCTCGCGGGAATCGGCGACCTTGTTGTTACCTGTACTTCACAGCACAGCCGAAATAACCGCTTCGGTTTTAAGGTTGGAAGCGGTGTTGAGGTAACTCAGGCACTTGCAGAGGTTGGAACGGTTGAGGGTTACTATGCGGCGATGATGTCGTATGAACTTGCAAAACTTAACCGAATCGAAATGCCGATTGTCGAAGAATGTTATAATGTTCTCTATCAAAACGGGTCGCCTGAAACGGCGGCAAAGAACCTGATGATGCGTCCAAAACGCTCTGAAATCGGATAAAATTAAAAAAAACACCGATTTTTGAAAAAAATGCTTGCATTATTGTCGGTTTTCTGTTATTATATTGTTTGCTATGTGGTCGAACTGAATGTTCGGCGAAATAAAAAGGAGGTGCAGAGTATGGCTAAATGTGACATCTGCAACAAAGAAATTGCTTTCGGCATTAAGGTATCTCACTCTCACAGACGTTCCAACAGAACTTGGAAACCCAATGTGAAGAGGGTTAAGGCTATCGTTAACGGTACCCCTTGTCGTATCAACGCCTGCACCCGTTGTCTTCGTTCGGGTAAGGTTACCAGAGCGATTTAATTGTATCAGGAACTTGGACTCCGGGCAGTCTGTCGTATCGACGGTCGCTCGGGGTTTTTTTATGAAAAAATAGTTTTAAGGTGATTTTATGTTAAAAGCAGTTTTGTTTGACTTGGACGGTACTCTTGTCAATTCGCTTGCCGATTTGGCGTTTGCGGTTAACAGGGCACTTAAGATTGAGGGTTTGCCGACCCACGAGGTTGAGGCGTTTAAATACTTTGTCGGTGACGGTATGCCCAAAATGGTTGAGCGTGCTCTTCCCGCCGATAAGCGTGACGAGGAAACCAAAGCACGCGTTCTTAAAAATCTTCGTGAGTATTATGTCGACCATTTTGCCGATTTTTCCACCTCGTATGAGGGTGTGCCCGAGTTGGTTGATGAACTTAAAAAGCGCGGATTTATCGTTGCCGTTGTAACAAATAAGGCACAGGATATGGCGGATGCGGTTGTTGAAAAGTTTTACGGTGACCGCTTTGAGCGTGTTTTCGGTATGCGCGAGGGTATCCCCGGAAAACCCGACCCGACAATGGCTCTGCTTGCAATGAAAGAACTTGGCGTTACCCCCGAAGAATGTGTATTTATCGGCGATTCGGGTATGGATGTTGCTACAGGCGTTAACAGCGGTGCTCTGCCCGTCGGCGAACTGTGGGGCTTCAGGGAGGAAGACGAACTCCGTCAAAACGGCGCTAAATACATAATAAACCGTCCCGAAGAACTGCTTTTGGTGATTGAGGAGAACGCATAAGTTGGGTGTATCCTATACAAAAACCAAAATCACCTGTTACAGCGGATTTGTTGTGCAGGCGATTGTCAATAACTTTCTGCCGATACTTTTTATCGTTTTCAGAAACGATTACGGTCTTACATATGAGGAACTCGGCAGACTGATTTTTATTAACTTTTTTGTTCAGATATTTGCCGACCTTGCGACCGCAAAGATTGCCGATAAACTGGGTTACAGAACAACCGCGGTGTTAAGTCAGGCGGGTGCCGCCTTTGGACTTGTACTGCTTGGTATAACCCCGCATTTTATCGATAATATTTATACGGCAATTATAATTCCGCTGATTTTTTATGCCTTTTCAAGCGGAATTATGGAGGTTGTTTTAAGCCCGATTGTCGAACTGCTGCCCACAAAGAATAAGGGTGCTAATATGGCTTTTCTGCACTCCTTTTACTGTTGGGGACAGGCTTTTACGGTGGTTGGCACGACGGTACTTGTGAAGATTTTCGGTTTTTCTCTGTGGTATATGGTGCCGGTTGTGTGGGCGGTAATACCTGTTGTCAATTCGGTAATGTTTTGCTTTGTGCCGCTTGTTGAACCCGATGTAAAGGATAAAGAGAACCAAAATGAAAGGTTCTTTTTCACGCGTGAGTTTTTCTGCTTTGTCATATTTATGCTGTGTGCTGGTGCATCCGAAATCGCAATGGCAGAGTGGGCATCTATGTTTGCACAAAAAGGACTCGGTGTCAGTAAGTTTGTCGGTGACCTGTTAGGTCCCTGTGCTTTCGGTATTTTTATGGGCAGCGGCAGAGTTATATACGGCTTTTTCTCGGGCAGATATTCTGTAAAGCGTGTACTTATCCTTAATAATATACTGTGTTTTATCTGCTATTTTGCGGTTGGAATATGCGATATCCCCGCATTGTCGCTTGCTTTCTGTGCGCTTTGCGGCTTTTCGGTAAGCCTTTCGTGGCCTGGGACATATTCGCTTGCCGCGGCACGCTTTAAAAATACGGGAACGATTATGTTCAGCGTGTTTGCACTTTGCGGTGACCTCGGTTGTGCTGTGGGTCCTTGGCTTCTCGGCGCGGTTGCCGATGTCGTCGATTTAAAAAGCGGCTTTATCGCCTGTACTGTTTTCCCGCTTATGATGATTTTGGCGGCGTTATTCCTTTTTAAAGAAAATGATTGCAATAAATGTCAATAGGTGTTAAAATAGCATAAGTAATTATTTGTTTGTGAGGTGCGTGTTCTTGAAAAGAAGTGATTATCTTAAATGGGATGAATATTTTATGGGTATCGCCCTGCTTTCCGCTATGCGCAGTAAGGACCCGTCAACACAGGTTGGCTGTTGTATTGTTGATAATGAAAACCGCATAATTTCGGTTGGCTATAACGGTATGCCGCGTTGCTGTGATGATGATGTTTACCCCTGGGGTCGCTCAAACGGTCTTGACGGTAAGTATCTGTTTGTCTGCCACGCCGAACTTAATGCGATTCTTAACTGCCATAACGGCGGCTCGGTAAAGGGTAGTACGGTTTATACAACCCTTTTCCCGTGTAATGAGTGTGCAAAGGCTATTGTCCAGTCGGGAATAAGCGAGGTCGTTTACTACAGCGATAAATACGCCGATACCGACAGTACTATCGCCTCTAAAAAAATGTTTGACAGTGCGGGTGTTACATACCGTGCCTATGAACACAAAGAAAGCGAAATTAAAATTAACTTGTAATTAAAATCTCCGAAGGGAAGAAAATAAAAATGTCAGGACATTCCAAGTGGAACAATATCAAACGCAAAAAGGAAAAGACCGATGCGGCTAAAGCCAAAATCTTTACCAAAATCGGCAGGGAAATTTCTGTTGTTGTTAAGGCGGGCGGACCTAACCCCAACGAAAACAGCAAACTTAAGGATGTAATCGCCAAGGCAAAGGCGGCTAATGTGCCGAATGATAATATCGAAAGAATTATTAAAAAGGCGGCAGGCGAGGGCGACGGTAACAGTTATGAGGAACTGATTTACGAGGGCTACGGTCCTTGTGGCGTTGCCGTTGTTGTTGAAACCCTTACCGATAACCGCAACCGTACCGCGGGTGAAATGCGACACTATTTCGATAAGTGCGGCGGCAACCTCGGTCAGTCGGGCTCGGTTATGTTTATGTTTGACCGTAAGGGCATAATCGAAATCGAGGCAGAGGGTCGCGACGAGGACGAGGTTATGGAGGCGGCACTTGATGCGGGCGCCGAAGATTTCAACTTTGACGGCGATGTTTTCGAGATAACCACCGAACCCAACGACCTTGGCGCCGTTCGTGACGCGCTTGAAGAAAAGGGTTATGAGTTCCTGTCTGCCGAGGTACAGTATGTGCCGCAGACCACTACCGAAATCGCCGACCCCGATATGGTTGTAAAGATGGAAAAACTTATCGATATGCTTGAAGAAAACGATGATGTACAGGAAATCTGGCACAACTGGGAAATGCCCGACGAAGAATAATAGTTTATATGAAACTCCCCCAAGACTGATTCTTGGGGGAGTTTTTTTTGAGGAAAGGCTTAAAACCTTTCCTCTTTTTTTGTTCTAAATAGGACAGACCGTTCATAAAATAGGGTAGATAAACCTGAAAGGAATGTTACAAATGAACGGAACAAAAAATTTTGACAGCGCGTTATACGGGGTGGCGCCGCGCATACGCCGTACACTTGAATTTTTGCCCGATGAACTTAAAATGCGGGTTGAGGAAATCCGACTTCGTGCGGGACAACCGATAGCGCTGACGGTACGGGGCGAGCCGTTGTTCGTGCTTGAACGCGGAGAAACAAGCGGAATCATAACCCGCGACCTGCTGATGGCGGAAAAGTCTGACCTTGACGAAAGTTTTCGTCTGCTTTGCAGAAATTCGGTCTATGCCCACAGTGCAGAACTCAAAGACGGATACATAATGATGAGCGACGGGCACCGCGCGGGCGTGTGCGGTACGGTGGGCGAAAACGGAGTTATGCACAGTATATCTTCGGTAAATATCCGTATTGCGCGAGAGGTTAAAGGCTCGGCTGATGCGCTGATAAAAGACTATGATGGCGGCGGTATGCTTATTGTGGGTCCGCCCTGTAGCGGAAAGACAACGGTACTTCGTGATATGATACGGCAGTTGTCAAACGGCGAATGCGGAGGTTATAAACGGATTGCGGTTATTGACAGCCGCGGCGAACTTTCGGGCAGTTTCAGCAGTATGGCTACCTGTGATTTAGGCAGTAACACCGATGTTCTGATGATAAAGGACAAGGCACTTGGTACCGAAATTGCGGTGCGCACACTCTTTCCTGATATAATCGCCTTTGA
>JAZREH010000232.1:0-5504 GCA_045660705.1 Acutalibacteraceae bacterium | reverse complement strand
AACCCGGGCGGTTCGCTTACGGGCGGTTCGCTTGTAAAACAGGCAGGACTTTTAAGCCGCGGTGCCGATATAAATCGTATCGGTGACGAAATAACCCGACTTGAAGAAAAGGCAGATAAGAAGGCAAACGACCTTGCACAGGCGGTCGAGGCACTTTCTAATGTTAATGCCGATATACTCGCCGTAAATGCCGACCTCACAACTGCCAATGAAGATAAAATCCGCACCCTTGGTGAAATGAAACGCATCAGCGGTCTTATTGACGGTGTAAAGAACGCGCTTTCGGAACTTGGTGCCGAACGCGACGGCGGTGAACAAAAGACCGCCGCGCTCAAAGAAACGGCATCAAAGGCGGCTTGTGAAATCGCGCAAATAGATAAGCAAAAGACCGAACTTCAGACCGAAATTGATAAGATGACGGGCGGTCGCGATAATATTGCAGGTCAGCGTGAAGAAATAACCGACCGTATGACCGAGGTAAAACTCACTATTATCGAAACCGAAAAGGATGCGGCGCAACTTATAAGCAGTGCCGATGAACTTGAAAAGGCAATCGGCGGCAGGGCACAGCGCGGCGGTGAAATCGAGGCGGAAACTGCGGCAATCGTATTTAAAAATGAGCAACTATCTGCCGATATTTTGGCCCTTAACGACGATATTGATAATCTTAAAATTTCGATTGACGAAAGTAACGCAAAGATTGAAAAATTCAAGGAATTGCGTAATGAAACCGAGCGTGCGGGCGTGCTTTTGCGTTCGGGCGAGCGTGAACGCACTATGGAGCGTGAGCGCATCGGCGGTGAACTTGCCCGCCTTACCGAGCGTAAGGAAATAATGGTTAAAGAGTATGACGATGTTATCCGTCAACTTTATGACGAGTATCAACTTACCAAGTCCGAGGCGGAAAATATCGGTATTGAAATCGAAAAACCGCAGGAAGCCAAGCGCGAACTTGCTGAAATCAAGTCGAAGATACGCTCTCTCGGTAATGTTAATGTTTCGGCGATTGAGGAATATAAAGAGGTTAAAGAACGCTATGACTTTATGTCAGAGCAGATAAACGATGTTGAAAAATCCCGCGCGGAACTACACCGACTTATCAACCAACTTACCGCACAGATGCAGGAACTTTTCACGGTAGGTTTTGCCAAGATAAACGAAAACTTCTCCAAAACTTTCCGCGAACTTTTCGGCGGCGGCAGTGCATCCCTTAGCCTAAGCGACCCCGAAAATGTTCTTGAAAGCGGAATTGATATTGAGGCGCGCTTACCCGGTAAAAATGTCCCCAGTCTTGACGGACTTTCGGGCGGTGAAAAGGCGCTTGTTGCCCTTTCAATCTACTTTGCGATAATGCAGGTTAATGCACCTCCGTTCTGTTTCCTCGATGAGGTTGATACCGCACTTGACGATATAAACGTCGACCGTTTTGCCGATTATATGAAGCAGTCGGATTTTTCGACACAGTTTATATGCGTAACCCACCGCCGCGGCACGATGGAGGCCGCCGATATGCTTTACGGTGTTACGATGCAGGAAAAGGGCGTTACCAAACTTCTGGAACTGAATGTTGCCGAACTTGAAAAGAAACTACTTGAAAATCAGGGAGCATAATCTAAATGGGACTTTTCAGTAAAATCAAAGCGGGTCTTCAAAAAACGAAAAACTCTATTGTCGATAGCGTAAACAGTGTCATTAACAGTTTTACCAAGATTGATGAGGAACTTTTTGAAGAACTTGAAGAAATACTTGTTATGTCGGATATCGGTATGGAAACTTCTACCGCAATATGCGACCGTATGCGTGCGCGTATTAAGGAGGACGGTATTACCGACCCTAATGAAATCAAACGCATTATGCGTGAGATAATCGCCGAAATGTTAGGCTCGGACGAGGGTCTGCGCCTTGAAACAAAGCCGTCGGTAATCCTTGTTATCGGTGTAAACGGCGTGGGTAAGACGACATCTATCGGAAAGATTGCCGCACAACTTAAAAATCAGGGTAAAAATGTCGTGCTCGGCGCCGCCGATACATTCCGTGCCGCCGCCATTGACCAACTTGGTATCTGGGCAGAGCGTGCGGGTGTGCCGATGGTAAAAAGTGTAGAGGGTACCGACCCCGCATCGGTTGTGTTTGATACTATCGCTTCGGCAAAGGCAAAGGGTGCCGATGTAATTATCTGCGACACGGCGGGCAGACTTCATAATAAGAAAAATCTTATGGACGAACTTGCCAAAATTTACCGCGTTATTTCGCGTGAACTTCCCGATTCGTCGGTTGAAACACTGCTTGTGCTTGATGCCGCTACGGGTCAGAATGCCGTAAATCAGGCGCGTGAATTTAAGAATGTCGCCGATATTACGGGTATTGTGCTTACAAAACTTGACGGTACGGCAAAGGGCGGCATCGTTATTGCGATTCATAATGAACTGCATATCCCTGTTAAATTTGTCGGCGTGGGTGAGGGCATTGATGACCTGCAACCGTTCAGTGCCAAGGAATTTGCCGATGGAATCTTTGAAGTTGAGGAATAATAAAATATGAAAATCTTTATTGCAACTAAAAATTTAAAAAAACTTGAGGAGTTAAGCCGTATTCTTGTTCCAATGGGTTTTGATGTCATATGTGAACGCGACCTTGATAAACCGCTTGAGGAGGTCGAGGAAACAGGCACTACCTTTGAGGAAAACGCCATTTTAAAGGCAAGTGCGGGACTTCGCGAAACGGGTTATATCAGTGTTGCCGACGATTCGGGACTTTGTGTTGACTACCTTGACGGTGCACCGGGTGTTTATTCGGCGCGCTATTCGGGCGAACACGGAAACGACGAGATGAACAATCAGAAGATTCTTGCCGAACTTGAGGGCGTTCCTGTCGAAAAGCGTGGCGCAAAGTTCGTTTCGGCTATCGCCTGTGTGTTCCCCGACGGCAGAAGTTTCACCGTAAGGGGCGAGTGTCACGGTCATATCGCTTTTGAGGAATCGGGTAACGGCGGATTTGGCTATGACCCACTATTTATCGGTGAACTTGGATGTTTTGGCGAACTGACCCCCGAACAAAAAGATAGCGTAAGCCACAGGGGTAAGTCGTTAAGACTTTTTAAAGAGGAACTTAAAAAATATATCTGATTTGGGAGAAAATTATGTTAAACAGTCGTCAACGCGCACAGTTGCGCGGTCTTGCAAACCAAATGGAAACAATATTTCAGGTCGGTAAATCGGGTGTCGGTGACCAACTAAAAAAACAGGTTGACGAGGCACTTGAAGCACGCGAACTGATAAAACTTCGTTGCCTTGAAACTTCGCCTGCCTCTTCGCGTGAGGCGGCAGAGGAGATTGCGGCGGCGGTTGGTGCCGATGTCGTACAGGTAATCGGTTCGCGGTTTGTACTTTACAGGGAAAGCCGCGATAATAAAAGAATCGTTTTGGTGAAATAAATGTTATACACCGTAATTTTCGGCGGTACTTTCAATCCGTTTCATATCGGTCATTATGAAATGCTGTCGGCACTTTGCAGTGCGCCCTTTGTAAAAAAGGTGCTTGTTATGCCCGACAGTATTCCACCGCATAAGGTTTGCGATTTTATGCCGAGCGACGAGGACCGAATCGAAATGTGCCGTATTGCCTGTGCCGATTTTGATAAGGCTGAACTTTGCTTGGTCGAATTTGAACGCGAGGGAAAAAGTTATACAGTTGACACCGTGAATCGGCTTTATGAACTGTATCCCAACGAAAAATTCGCCATTGCCTGCGGCGGTGATATGGTCGCAATACTTGATAGGTGGTATGACCACGAAACGCTCTTTAAATTGTCGTCCTTTGTGGCTATAAGGCGCGAGGGACTTGCAAATTTCGAGCAGGATGTCGAAAAAATGCGCTCAAAGGGTGCCGATATAATAGTGCTTGATGCTAAAATTACCGAAATTTCATCAAGCATTCTGCGCAAGAGTATGGACACCGCGATGTTGCCCGAAAAAATTGCTGAATATATAACCGAAAAAGGGGTTTATGATGGAAAGCCTAATACCTGAATATGCCGAATTTAAGGCGATACTGAGAAAACGGCTTACCGAAAAGCGGTATGAACATTCGCTTGCGGTGGCTGATGAGGCACTCCGCCTTGCACGAAAATACGGTGCCAGTGAGCAAAAGGCATACCTTGCGGGACTTTTGCACGATGTGACCAAAAATGCGGGTGTCGAAGAACACTTGAATATTTTCAGAACCTTTGGTATAATGCTAAATGCTGTTGAGGAGCGCGCCGAAAAACTTTGGCACGCAATATCGGGTTCGGCGTATGTCTGCTATGTTCTCGGTATTAAGGACGAGGAAATCGTCGATGCTATACGCTACCATACGACGGCGCGTGCCGATATGCCGCTTTTGTCAAAGATACTTTATCTTGCCGATTTTACATCTGCCGACAGGGATTACCCAGATGTTGATGTTATCCGCAAACTTGTTGATGAATCACTTGACAGCGCATATATATATGCTTTAAAATACAGTATATGTGACCTTATCCAAAATTCGCGTGCCGTACATGAGGACACGCTTGCCGCATATAATGAAACCGTGATGAAAGGGAATAAAGAGTAATGGAAACCGAAAACATTTTAAAGATTGCCGCCAACGCGCTTAATAATAAGAAAGCGCGCGAACTTAAATGCATTAAGATAAGCGATTTAACGGTGCTTGCCGACTATTTTCTTATTGCAACCGCAACTTCGTCGACACATGTTCACTCGCTTGCTGACGAGGTTGATGCAAAACTTGCTGAAGCAGGTGTGACGCCCCACCATATTGAGGGGCGCACAACAGGTTGGATAGTGTTGGACTTCGCATCGGTTATCGTTCATATCTTCACACCCGACCAGCGTGAGTTTTATTCGCTTGACAAGATGTGGAGCGACGGCGAACAAATCGAACTTACCGACATTCTTGATGAGTCTGAGGAGGACTGACGATGAAATACAATTACAGTGAAATCGAAAAAAAGTGGCAAAAGATATGGGATGACAATAAGACTTTTGCGGCAAAGGAAGATTATACACTTCCTAAATTCTACGGTCTTGTTGAGTTTCCGTATCCGTCGGGACAGGGTCTGCATGTCGGACATCCCCGTTCGTATACCGCCATTGATATTGTAAGCCGCAAAAAGCGCCTTGAAGGTTTTAATGTTCTTTATCCGATGGGTTGGGATGCGTTTGGTCTTCCCACCGAAAATTTTGCGATAAAGAACCATATCCACCCCGCAAAGGTTACCGAGGATAATGTTGCAAACTTTAAACGCCAACTTAAATCTCTTGGTTTTTCGTTTGACTGGGACAGGGAGGTAAATACCACCGACCCCGAATACTATAAGTGGACACAGTGGATATTTATTCAACTGTTTAAAAAGGGTCTTGCCTATAAGAGCAAGATGGCGCTTAACTGGTGCACCTCCTGTAAGTGCGTTCTTGCAAACGAGCAGGTCGTAAACGGCGTTTGTGAGCGTTGCGGCAGCGC
>JAZREH010000231.1:0-10351 GCA_045660705.1 Acutalibacteraceae bacterium | reverse complement strand
GAAAGGATATGGTGATTATTATGTCTGATTTAATTTACGGTTTTATCGGTTCGGGCAATATGGGCGGCACCCTTGCCCGTGCGGTATCAAAGACCGAATTTAAAAATATTCTGCTTTCCGACCGCGACTGCCAAAAGGTTTCGGCGCTGGCAGATGAAATCGGTGCTACCGTTTCGGACAATACCGAAATTTCACAGAAATGCAACTTTATTTTCCTTGGCGTAAAGCCACAGGTTTTGCCCGCATTACTCGGCGAAATCGCACCAATTTTAAAAAGCCGCAGTGAAAAGCCGGTACTTGTCAGTATGGCGGCAGGTATCTGCGTCGCGGACATTGAGGGCGTTATTGACGACTGCCCCATTATACGGATTATGCCCAACACTCCCGCCGCTTTCGGCGAGGGTATGATTCTTTACTGCACAAACCCGCTTGTAAGTGAAAATGACACCGAAAACTTTAAAAAATCGATGTCAAAGGCAGGCAGAATTGATATGTTGCCCGAACATCTTATTGATGCCGCGGGGTGCGTTTCGGGTTGCGGTCCCGCCTTTGCGTATATGTTTATACAGTCGCTTGCCGACGGCGGAGTACAGTGCGGACTGCCGCGCGATAAGGCACTCGACTACGCCGCGCAGACCGTTCTGGGCGCCGCTAAAACGGTGCTTTTGTCGGATAAACACCCCGACCGCTTAAAGGACGAGGTCTGTTCCCCCGGTGGCACCACCATTGAGGGTGTTCACGCGCTTGAAGACGGTGCTTTCCGCGCCGATGTTATGAATGCGGTATCCGCCGCGTACAAAAAGACTCTTAAACTTAAAAAATAAATTGCGGAGGTTTTATTATGTTGGTATCCTGTCCTGTTGAGGTCCTTGATTCCCGCCTTGGCGGTGTTGACAAGGCAATTGAGTTGCTTGCCGAGTCGGGTTTCGATGCCTATGACATCTCCCTTTGCACAGTTGCACGCGACAACTGTAAGGACCATTGGCTAAACCGCGAAAATTGGCGTGACGAGGTTGCCCGATTAAAATCCGTTGCCGATGCGGCGGGAATAGTCTGTAACCAATCACACGCGCCGTTCCCGTCGAGTGTCGGCGACAGCGAAAAGGACGAATACATTTTCGGGTGTATTGTCCGTTCGATGGAAGCCGCCGCTATGCTTGGTGCGAAAATCATCGTTGTCCACCCGAAACAGCACC
This sequence comes from Acutalibacteraceae bacterium, assembly GCA_045660705.1. GTDB lineage: Bacteria > Bacillota > Clostridia > Oscillospirales > Acutalibacteraceae > UBA737. The sequence goes on along the minus strand of JAZREH010000231.1, from coordinate 9,155 downwards.
TTAAATATGCCGAGCACGCCGCCGAACTTCGCGAAATGAATATTGAGTTTTACAAGCGCCTGGTACCATACTGTGAAAAGTTTAATATCAAGGTCGCAACCGAAAACATGTGGCAGCACAACAATCTGGCAAAACAGCCGATTGACAGTACCTGTTCACGCGCACCCGAATTTTGCGACTATATCGATTCGGTTGGCAGTGAGTGGATTGTCGGTTGCCTTGATGTCGGTCATACACTGCTTGTCGATGCCGACAACGGCGAGTTTATCCGAAAAATGGGCAAGGACAGACTAAAGGCACTTCATGTTCACGATGTCACCTACTCAAACGATGCACACACCCTGCCCTATCTTCTTAACAACGACTTCAAAAAGATAACCAATGCCCTTTTTGAGATCGGTTATGAGGGCGATATCACCTTTGAGGCGGGCGCGTTTTTCAGAAAATTGCCCGACAGTCTGCTTCCCGCCTGCACCCGCTTTATGTGTGAGGTCGGCAGACAACTTGCCGCCGCCGCACAGGGTAAATAATCACAATATTTAAAGCCTTTCACCAAGAAAGGCTTTTTATTTTGCAAAATTCGCCCTTTTTTGTGCCAAAAAAATGTTTTTTGCGCTCCCCGTTTGACAAAATTTTCCTATGCCGCCGTAATATAATCATTATCAACGGACAAGTTGTTTTGGCGGTGATATTTTTGAAGGAATATGTTAAAATTTCGGCGGCATCGGCAGCAAGGCAACGGCGCGACCTTGCGGCGGCGGCGCTGACCCATATCGCGGCGGCGATTCTTGGGTTTGCGGGGTCGCGGGCGGGGGTTTTTGGAAATCTTTTGCCGTTTGGTTTATCGGTTATCGCGGGCGCACCGCAGATATACACTCCCGCTGTCGCCATCGGCGTGTTTGCGGGTTACTTTATCCCAGCGGTCGGAAACGGCGCCTTTCGCTATATCGCGGCAATGCTTGCAATACTCGGTATAAAACTTCTGCTTAACGGGTACAAAAAAATTGTGACGAAACCTCTGTTTTTAAGTTTTATATGTCTGCTTGCAAATCTGCTTACTTCGGCGGTGACTTTGTCTGCCGACGGAACACTTATAACCGACCTTATTGCCGAAACCCTGCTTTCGGCGGGCGGTGCGTTCTTTGTCTGTCGGACAAGCAACAACGCAAACCGATTTTCGGCGGGTCTTTCGGGTGACGAACTTGCAGGGTTACTTATTGTAGTCAGCATTATACTGACGGGACTTTCAAACATAACGCTATACAGTATATCGCTTGGGCGGATATTCGGTATTGTTTTACTGCTGACAAGCGCAAAATACGGCGGCACTCTGGCGGGTGCAGTAAGCGGTACGGTAGTTTCTTTTTGCGCCGCGCTGACGGGCGCGCCGTCGGTCACATTTACCCTTTATGCATTCGGCGGTCTTATGGCGGGGGTATTTTCCACCCTTGGGCGCTACGCCCAGATATGCGCCGTGTCTGCGGCGGGTTTTCTGTGCTGTGCCGCCGACGGTTTTGTGACTCCCGTTGCACCCATTATGGTCGAAATGATTCTTGCATCATTTATATTTATTGCTCTGCCGAGAGGGGCGGGCATATACCTTGGCAAACTTTTTTCCTGCTGTCCGCGGGTGGCAACGCCGACGGGTGTTAAAAAGGCGCTTACAATGCGGCTTAATATGGCGTCGAGCGCTCTAAGCGATGTTTCAAAGACGGTCGAGCAGGTGTCCGACGAACTCTCCCGCATCAATGCGCCCGATTTCAGTCAGGTACTGTCCCGTATAGAGGACGATGCCTGTGCGGGCTGTACCCGCCGTACCCACTGTTGGGAGCACAAGCGTGAAACCACCGTCGAGGCGGTGTTATCTATGACGCGGGCGGTAAAGGACGGTGAATATATGCCGTCGGCAAGCGCACCCGAAGAATTCAAGGGCAGATGTATGCGACTGCCACGTATGGGGGAGGCGGTGTTCAGGCACTATTCCGACTATGCCGCGCGGATGTCGGCAGAAACCCGCCTTGACGAGGTGCGTTCGGTGGTGTCCGACCAGTTTGACGGCATTTCGGATATGCTTTGCGACCTTGCCGCCGACTTTGAAAACGATGAACGGTTTGATAATTCTGCCGCCCTTGCCGCGGCGGCGGCGCTTAAAAACCTTGACATCCGAATCGAGGAATGTTGCAGCCGCATCGACCGCTTTGGCAGAATGACGCTTGAACTGAAGTTGAAGAAAAACAAGGAAACGGTATTAAACCGACTGCATATAATGAAGATGCTTTCCCTTGCGTGCGAGCGCGATTTCGATGTCCCGAACATCAGCGAGGTCGACGGCGAGGTCTATATAACGGTGAGCGAACACGCCGCATTTTCGGTCGATGTCGGGGTCGCACAGTCGAGTGCGTCGGGCTCGTCGCTTTGCGGCGATGCCTACAACTATTTTAACGACGGCAAGGGTCATTTTATGCTGATTTTAAGCGACGGAATGGGCACAGGCGGGCGCGCCGCCGTCGACGGAGCAATGGCGTCGGGACTGATGTCGCGACTGCTTCGCGCGGGGTTTGGATACGACTGCTCGTTAAGAATTTTAAACTCGTCGATGCTGTTTAAGTCAACCGACGAGTCGCTTGCCACCGTCGATATCGCGGGTATCGACCTTTATACGGGTATGACCGAACTTTATAAGGCGGGTGCCGCGCCGACCCTTGTGCGCCGTTCGGGGCGTTCGGGCAAGGCGGAAAGCACATCATTGCCCGTAGGAATTTTGCGCGATATATCCTTTGACCGCGCCGCGATAAAACTCAAAGTTGGCGATATTCTTCTGATGGTCAGCGACGGCGCCGTATCAAGCGGTACCGAGTGGATACGAAACGAACTTGAAGCGTGGCGTGACGGCAGTGCCGAAGACCTTGCCGAACACATTTTAAGCGGTGCAAAACGGCGCACGGCAGGTCAGCGGCAGGACGATATCACCGTTATGGCGGCGATAATTGAAAAATCGGTATAAACAAAAAAACACCTGACATTTGTGTGTAGGGGAGGGGCTCTGCCCCCTCCCGTTTTTTGTGCAATAAAAAAAGGAACGACTTAATGCCGTTCCCTACTTGGCTGGAGGGAGCAAAGACCCTCCCCTACAGAATATTTTTATAGAACAATCAACTCTTTCGGGCTTTGGGTCAGGTTTTTAATGCCGTCTTTTTCCACAACGACCATATCCTCAATCCTGACACCGAAACTCTCGGCGATATAAATACCCGGCTCAACCGTCACGACCGCGCCACAGGGAATGGGGTCTTGATTTTGCGTGCTGAAATTGGGACTTTCGTGGATTTCAAGTCCCACACTGTGACCGAGTGAATGACCGAAACACTCGCCGTAACCCGCACTTTCTATCAAATCGCGGGCAAGGGCATCGGCGGCTTTGCCCGTAATCCCCGACTTTATACCCTCAAGTGCGGCATTCTGTGCCGCAAGTACGGTTTCATAGACCTTTTTCTGCTCATCGCCGACACTCCCCACCGCAACGGTACGGGTCATATCCGAACGGTAGCCGTCGATTACCGCGCCGAAGTCAAGGGTAACAAAATCGCCTTTTTCGACCCGTTTGTCGGTCGGAACACCGTGGGGCAGAGATGTATTTTTCCCCGACACCGCAATAAAGTCAAACGCAGTTCCCTCACTTCCGAGTTTTCGCATATAAAACTCGAGTTCAAGCGCAATTTCGCGCTCACTTCTGCCGACCTTTATAAAGTCGAGTATGTGCGAAAAGCCCATATCGGTTATCCTTTGCGCTTCGGTTATCGCGGCAATTTCGCCGTCGTCCTTTACGGCGCGCATATCCTGAAGCAGTCGGTCAATGCTGTCGCTTTTTGAAAACTCTATATCACCGAGTTTCTTCTGCCACCCGTAAAATTCATCCATACTCATCCGCGAGGTTTCGGTATAGACCGTCTTTATGCCCTTTTCCCTTAAAAATTCGGGCAACTGCTCGCCAAAGCGTTTCATCAGCACCGTCTTGCAGGCGGTGACCGTCCTTTGCGCTATCTCGATATATCTGAAATCAATGAAAAACTGTGCGCCGTGTGCCGTTACGACAACAGCGCCCGCCGACGAGCCAAAACCCGTAAGGTATCTTCGCGCGGTATCGCTTGTAAACAGCGCCGCCTCGTCACCCTTTAGTGCCGACGATATCTTTTCAATCCGTTTTTTCATAAAAACACCTCTTTTTAATTATACTTTGCAAAAAAGCCTTGTCAATCAAAATTTGCAACTATTATTGACGGGCAGTGTAAAATGTGATAATATAGATATATCTATATATACAGTATAAAGGAGAAATGCAGGGTGTCCTACCCACTTAAGAACATTCGTAACTTTTGTATCGTGGCGCATATCGACCACGGCAAATCCACGCTTGCCGACCGACTGCTTGAACTTACAAGTTCGGTGGCACAGCGCGATATGGAGGAACAGATACTTGACAGTATGGACCTTGAACGCGAACGCGGTATAACCATCAAGGCGCACGCTGTAACACTTTACTATACCGCCAATGACGGGCAGGAGTATGAACTGAACCTTATCGACACCCCAGGACATGTCGACTTTAACTATGAGGTTTCGCGTTCGCTTGCCGCGTGCGAGGGCGCAATCCTTATCGTCGATGCATCGCAGGGTATCGAGGCACAGACCCTTGCCAACACCTATCTTGCGGTTGACCACGGACTTGAAATACTGCCCGTAATAAACAAAATCGACCTGCCAAGCGCCGAACCCGACCGCATAAAGCAGGAGATTGAGGATATCATCGGTATCCCCGCCGATGAGGCACCGCTTGTTTCGGCTAAAACGGGACTTAATATTGAGGAGGTTCCCGAACTTATAGTTAAGGGAATACCCGCACCGACGGGCGACCGCGAGGCTCCGCTTAAGGCGCTTATCTTCGATTCATACTATGATGCATACCGCGGCGTTATCGTATATTTCCGCGTTGTAAGCGGTAAAATATCAACGGGCGACCGCATTAAAATGATGGCTACGGGTGCCGAGTTTGATGTTGTCGAGGTCGGTCGCAAGCGCGCAACCTCGCTTGAGGCGTGCGACTGCCTTGAGGCGGGCGAGGTTGGTTATCTTGCCGCATCGATAAAGACGGTAAGTGAGGCGCGCGTCGGCGACACCGTCACCCTTGCCGAACGCCCCGCCGACGAGGCTCTCCCAGGTTACCGAAGTGTTAACCCCGTCGTTTTCTGCGGTATTTATCCCGCCGACGGCGCAAAGTACCCCGATTTAAGAGAGGCGCTCGAAAAACTGCAACTTAACGATGCATCCCTGCTCTTTGAGCCTGAAACCTCAACCGCGCTCGGTTTCGGTTTCCGTTGCGGTTTCCTTGGGCTTTTGCATATGGAAATTATCGAGGAAAGACTCGAGCGCGAATACAACCTTGACATCATCACCACCGCACCGAGTGTTGAGTACAAATTTGAACTGACGACGGGCGAAACAATAACGGTCGACAACCCCACAAACTACCCCGACCCCGCCACCATATCCGAGGCGCTTGAACCTGTTGCCGATGTCAACATCTACAGTCCGAGTGACTATGTCGGCACCATAATGCAACTTTGCGAGGAACGCCGCGGCGAATACATTGATATGAAGTATATGGGCGACCGCGTTGACATTCACTATATACTCCCGATGGGTGAAATCGTATACGACTTCTTTGATGCGCTTAAATCACGCACCAAAGGATACGCCAGTTACGATTACGAGCCGCGCGGTTATCAGAAGTCGAAACTTATGAAACTTGATGTAATGCTTGCGGGTGACACCGTCGACGCGCTTTCCTTTATTGTTCACGCCGACAGTTCCTATGCCCGCGCCCGCCGAATCGCCGAAAAGTTAAAGGAATATATCCCAAGACAGTTGTTTGAGGTGCCCGTTCAGGTTGCCGTCGGCGGTAAGATTATCGCCCGCGAAACGGTTAAGGCACTTCGCAAGGATGTTCTTGCAAAATGCTACGGCGGTGACATAACCCGTAAAAAGAAACTTCTTGAAAAACAGAAGGAAGGTAAAAAGAAGATGCGCCGTTTAGGCTCGGTCGAGGTACCGAAAGAGGCCTTTATGGCGGTGCTTAAACTGGATGAGTGATTATGAAAAAGAAATTAACCCGACGGCAGGCGGCACTTCGCAGACGCCGAATCTTTCTTTCCCTTTGTGCGACGGTTTTTATTGCAGTAATTGCGGTGATTGTTCTTTTGGTGACGGGCATTAAAAACTCTATCGCCACAAAGGACAATAAATCCTCCACCCCACCACCGTCAAGTTCGGATACTGCCATCGAAAATTCCTCCAACTCGCCCGTCGATGTTGTTCTTGAGAGTGAGCCTATCGAGAGCAGTACCCCGTCAAGCAGTACCCCGCCGAGCAGTAGCAATACGCCGACCCAAAAGAAACTTGACCCCAACTTTTCAAATCTTCTGCTTGTAAACGGTGAAAATCCGCTACCCGAAGACTACGATTACGAGGGAAACCTTGTCAAACTTGAGTCAAAGTACATTTGCGGGTCGCTAAATCAGGTAAAGGCATCTGTTTACCCATATCTTACCGCAATGCTTGAGGCGGCGTGGAAAGACGGGGTAAACCTTAAGGTTTTATCGCCATACCGCAGTTACGCCACGCAACAGCGCCTTTTTAACAATAAGGTGCAGCGCGTAATCGACGGCGGCACACCAAAAGAGCGTGCCGAGGATGTTGCCGCAACGGTGGTAGCGCGACCTGGAACAAGCGAGCATCACACAGGTCTTGCCATCGACTTTAACGAGGTTGAAAACAGTTTTCAGCAGACCGCGGCATACAGATGGCTTGACAAAAACGCCGCCGACTATGGGTTTATACTTCGATACACCGAGGAAAAGCAGGAAATCACAGGCGTTATCCACGAATCGTGGCACTGGCGCTTTGTCGGTATAAACGAGGCGAAAAAAACCAAGGCAAGCGGACTTTGCCTTGAAGAATATCTTAAAAATAAGAAATAACAATAAAAACTCCCGTTCGCAGGAACGGGAGTTTTGTTTTATATCGAATATTTTGATTTGTACATACTGTATTCCTCACTGAACGCGCCGCTTTGGTCGGCCTTGACATTGCGCAGATATTTATGCGCATCAAGTTTGGAGGAATTAAGTTGTATGGTGTAAACCGCTACATTCGAGCAATGGTCGGAAACGCGCTCGAAATTAGTAAGCAGGTCGGAGAACACGAAACCGAGTTGAATCGTGCACTCGCCGCGCTGAAGTCTTTCAACATGGCGTGCTTTAAGGCTGTCTTTAAGTTTATCGATAACCTGTTCAAGCGGCTCGACATGGCTTGCACGCTGAACATCGTCATTAACAAAGGAATCAACCGCGATGTTGAGAATTTCAGCCGTAGCATCCGAAACCACCTTGATTTCGCCGTTTGCATCGTCGGAAAATACAATGTTCTTTTCCTTGATTTCCTCGGCAGAATCGCAGATGTTCAGTGCGTGGTCACAGATTCGCTCGAAGTCGCCGATACTGTGAAGCAGTCGGGAAACCGAATGTGAATCGCTCTCCGAAAGGTCGCCCTTTGAAATTCTTACAAGGTATGTACCGAGTTTGTCCTCGTACTTATCGGTAAGGTTTTCAAGTTCCTTGATTCTTTCGGCTTTTGTCAGGTCATACCCGTTTAAAAGTTCAATCGAAAGCATAAGTGCCTCACGCGAATACTCTGCCATTTCGGCGGTCAGACGGCGGCATTCCGAAATTGCAAGGGAGGAATTTTTAAACAAACGCTCGTCCAGAAAAGCGGTGTGTTCCTTTTCCGCTTTGTCGGGAACACAGCGCTCGCAGAATTTTATAAGAAGTTTCTTTATCGGTGTGAAAACAACGGTTGCCACAACATTAAATATGGTGTGAATAATCGCAACCTCAACCATACCGACGGTACTTGCAACAAAATCGCCCGAAAACGCCTTTATGACATAAAGTATTACCATACATATCAGCGAGCCGAATGTATTAACGGCAAAGTGCATTACAACAACGCGCTTTGCACTTTTATTAGTGCCGACACACGAAATAAGGGCGGTAACACAGGTACCGATATTTGCACCAAGCACAAGCGGTATTGCCATTTCATAGGTGATTGTACCCGTAAGGGCAAGCGCCTGCACCATACCGATTGTCGCGGCAGAAGACTGGATAACGCCCGTAAATACGGTCGATACCAAAAGTGCCAGAAACGGCTTATTAAACACGCTGAGCAGAGCATTGAGCGCCGCCTGACCCTCCTCACCTTTGAGGAAGTCCATCGACTGGCTCATCATATCCATACCGACCATAAGTACGGCAAAACCGATGAATATCGAACCGAGGTCTTTATGCTTATCCTTTTTGGAAACCATTTGAAGCACGATTCCGAAAAACGCAAGAATCGGTGCAAAGGTCATCGGCTTAAGAAGTGTTAAAAAGAAGTTGTCACCGCTGATTCCCGTAAGGCTTAACAGCCACGCGGTAAGGGTTGTTCCGACATTCGAGCCCATTATCATACCGAAGGTATTTGAAAACTCAACAATTCCGGAGTTTACGAGACCCACAAGCATTACGGTCATTGCCGAGGACGACTGAATCGCTATAGTAACGCCCGCACCCAAAAAGAAGCCCAGAAAGTCGTTGGATGTGACCTTTTTCATTGTGCGTTCAAGCGCGCCGCCCGCCATCTTTTCAAGACCGTTTGACATTACGCTCATACCGAACATAAAAAACGTAAGACCGCCGACAAGAAGTGCAATAATTCCTAAAATTTCAGTTGATGTCATATTTGTTCTCCTTTACTCTAAATGACAGGAACCTATATTTAAAACTCAACGGCTTTCGCAATATAATTTTTAAGTTCGCTAATCGGGATGCGCTCCTGCTTCATGGTGTCGCGGTCGCGAACGGTCACACAGTTATCGTTTTCCGAATCAAAGTCATATGTAATACAGATAGGTGTGCCGATTTCGTCCTCGCGGCGGTAACGCTTACCGATTGAGCCCGCATCGTCAAAGTCGATCATAAAGTCTTTGGCAAGTTCGTTCTTTATTGCCATCGCCTTGTCGGAAAGTTTCTTTGAAAGGGGAAGAACTGCCGCCTTAA
>JAZREH010000230.1:0-6607 GCA_045660705.1 Acutalibacteraceae bacterium | reverse complement strand
AAAGATGCTTTTTGTATTCTATCCGCTTATGGTCGTATTCAATAACGCTTTTTTCGGGGTACACCTGTACCGACGGGTCACGGGTGCGTACACCGTCAACAAAGGCATATCCGCGCCTTATTGTCGTTCTTACGACACTGCGGGATATACCTGTCTGATTTGCTATAAATCTGTCAAGTCTTTGTTTTTCCATACCGTTATTCTTTCTTTAGCCAAAACATTCAAACCCGTATCAGATTTTGAAACAAGGATTTTACGCTGTGGCATTGTTAAAATACTCGCAAATCCGTCAGGATTTGCTGCGTTTTTGCCTCGCACAGACAAAAAATCCTTTATTTACAAAATTCTGCGACCTTAAAGGTGCAGACTTTTGTGTGGATTTTGTGCGAAGCGAAGCACATAAGGCTGGCGCCTATGTGCGCCAATGAGCCAAAAGACGCCGAAAGTCAGCCCTTTAAGGCTGTTTCGGGTTTGAATGCTTTGGCTAGCGGTAACATTTTCCCCGAAAAGGCAATATCAGATATGTCACCGCCTATTATTTTCCCCTTATAAACCAAAAGATTTACCCGTTTATCGGGATTACCTGAAAAAGTATATGTGTACCGCGTGACACCGCATCCCGCATAATCTGTAAGGTCGTAACCCGCCTGCTTTTGAAGATTATTATATCTTAAATAAACATCGGAAAACTTCACAGGAACGGTTATCTGCTTTGTTTCGGTACACTCTTCCTTTATATCTATATTGAGATTTTTGATAAACTGCACCCTTTGAGCGTTGGTTTCACCGTCATTCATAACCGAACCGACCGCCGAAAAGCGTGAGCATATCATAACCGCAAGAACAAGCAACGATATCGCCGCAACGATACCTTTGCGTGTAAATATCATATACATTGACCCACAACCTCCCATAGGGTGAGCAATCAAACCCAAACCCGCCGCAAAGCAGCATATTCCGGTGCTTTTCGCTCCGTTCGTTCTCGCAAGGCGAGAGAGTATTTTAACAAAGGATGAGCGAAAATCCGCCTTCACAAAACGGTGTTCGGGTTTGATTGCTCACCCTAAAAGGTATGCTGTGGGAAAATTTTTTATTCCTTGCGCTCGATAAGGCAGACGGCGTGCGCCGCAATGCCAAGACCCTGACCTGTAAAGCCAAGCCCCTCCTCGGTTGTTGCCTTAACGCTGACACAGTCGGTGGGTATGCCGATATGTCGGGCGATATTACCACGCATCTGCTCAATATAAGCAGCGATTTTCGGGCGCTGTGCAATCACGGTAGCATCTACATTAACAACGCGGTATCCAACATCCGAAAGCAAATCGGCAACATTCTTTAAAAGCAGACCCGAATCAATACCCTTATACTTAGGGTCGGTATCGGGAAAATGCTTTCCGATATCGCCAAGTGCCGCCGCACCTAAAAGAGCATCACTTATTGCGTGAAGCAAAACATCGGCATCGGAATGACCGAGAAGTCCCATATCGTGCGGTATATCCACACCGCCGAGTATCAACTTTCGGTCCTGTGCGAATTTATGAACATCGTATCCGTGACCTATACGCACACCTATTCACCCCTTACAATTATCTCGGCAAAACTAATATCATCCGGCGTAGTGATTTTTATGTTCTTTCGGTTACCGTCAACCACCTTAACCGTATATCCCGCGTGTTCCATAAGCGAGGCATCATCGGTCACAACATCGTCAGGGAAACGCGAAATTGCCTCAAGATACTTAGGCACATTCACCCCCTGCGGAGTCTGAACCGAGTAAAGGTTTTCGCGATCAACCGTTGCCGTGACAATTTTATTTTCATCCGCGCGCTTAATGGTATCAATTATTTTTACTGCGCAAACACTTGCATCGTTTTTTTCAAGTGCCGAGGCAGCGTGGGCAATAATAACATCGTCGGCAAAGGGTCGTGCACCGTCGTGAATAAGCACCCTATCCTCATCCGCATCAAGCCTTTTAAGACCGCAAACAACCGAATCGCGGCGCTGATTTCCGCCCGCCACAATATCGGTAAGTTTTTCAATACCGTATTTACGCGCAATAAGTTGCATATCAGGTATATCCTGTTCGCGGGCAACAAGTATAATGCGGGATATAAAGGGCGATTTTTCAAAAACACGCAGGGTGCGTGCGATAACGGGAACACCGCATATCTGCAAAAACTGTTTATTAAGTCCGCCCATTCTTGACGACGAACCTGCCGACACGATGATTACAGGAAGTGCACTTTCCTCCTGCTGTGACACCGTATAAATAAATGTTGACTTTGTTTTCTGCATCCTATATCTCCATTATAAAAACGGGTCGCCCTGCGGCGACCCGTAATTTCAGAAAAAGATTATTCCTCTGTTTCCTCTGCACAGCAATCGCAGTCGCAATCACAGTCAAAATCAAACTCAAGGTCGATTCCGCAGTTGGGGCATTTAATACCCTCTTCACAGAGCATTTCCTCGTCAAGATAAATTGTATCCTGACAGTTAGGACACTCAACCTCATAAAGTTCATCGTCACAGTCACAGCAATCATCACAATCGCAGTCGCAATCGTCATCATCGCAGCACTCATAAACGATATCCTCAAGCGAAGAAAGGTCCTCGTCAACGGCATCAAGTTGCTCACACATATCATCGCAAGCATCCTCGATGTCACAGATTTCCTCAGTTATATCGCCAAGAAGGTCGATAATCGCAGAAAGAAGTTTGCCCTCTGCAGTGCTTTCGTCAAGCGAAAGACCCTCGGCAAGACCCTTTATATATGCTACCTTTTCACAGATATCCATTTAGGTTACCTCCAAATTCAAATTAAAGCGGCGTTATTATGCGCGCTCCATATACTCACCTGTACGGGTGTCGATACGAATCATTTCGCCCTCATTGATAAAGAGGGGAACGCGAACTTCACAACCTGTTTCAAGGGTTGCGGGCTTGGTTGCGTTGGTTGCGGTGTTACCTGCAAAACCGGGTTCAGTATTGGTTACCTGAAGTTCAACAAATGTCGGGGGCTCAACACCGAAAACCTTACCCTTGTAGGAAAGAACCTTACAAATCATATTTTCCTTAACAAACTTGAAGTTGTCACCAAGTTCGCTTGCGTTAATCGGAACCATATCATAAGTTTCCTGATCCATAAAGTAGTAAAGTTCACCGTCATTATAGGAATACTCCATATCCTTGCGCTCAATAAAAGCGGTGGGGAATTTTGCGGTGGGGTTGTAACTCTTTTCAATAACGGCACCAGTTATAACATTCTTGGTCTTGGTGCGAACAAAGGCAGCACCTTTACCAGGTTTAACGTGCTGAAATTCAACAACCTGAAGAACATTTCCGTCCTCTTCAAAGGTTACACCGTTTCTAAAATCGCCGGCACTAATCATATTATTTTCCTCCAAAAACTAATTATGCTTGATAAATACATATCTAAAATGATTATAAGACTTTTTGCCCCGTTTGTCAAGCAGAATCGGTCATTTATTATATTTTTAAATCTATAAAACCGCCCTCATCAAGTTCGGCAAGACTTTCAAACCCTGCGCTTTTAACAAATTCGACTGCTTCGTTATAGAAAAAGTCAACCGTTTCGGGGCTATGTGTATCGGTTGTAATGATAACCCTGCCACCCTTTTCCTTAATTCGTTTAAGCAGTTGGGTCGACGGATAGACATCATTACGCCAACCGCGTGAAACGGCACCTGTGTTGACCTCAAAGACACGACCCTTTTCGATAATCGCATCAAGTGCATCAAATGTGATTTTTTTGTACCAATCGGCATTTTCATCGAAAAACGGCAACTTTATATTTGCCTTTTTCACAAGGTCAAAATGCCCTACTATGTCGGTCCTTATCTTGGTGTGAAAATCCACCAAGCGCTCGTAATACGCCGTAATAAGCGCCTTTGCATCGCCGCCGAAAATATTCTTAACGGTGTTTTCAACAACCTCGGCATTGTGGTCAACCGAATGATATTTGCCACCTTTATCAAGGACACCGTGCACAGACCCAATAGTATAATCCCAACCGTCAAGCGGATAATTATTCCCTGTAATCGGGTCATATTCAATGCCGCAAAGCACCGTCATTTTTCCCTTAAACAGTTCCTTTATGCGGGCAATTTCCTCACGGTATAAGGGGACTCTTTCAGCTTTTAAACCGTAGTCGTATACAGGGTCGTAGGTATGTGCGGAAAAACCAAATACCTTTATACCCTTTTTGTATGCCGACTGTGCCATATCGCGAGGTGATGCATCGCCGTCGCAAAAAAGCGTGTGTGAATGAACGCTTGAATACATTACTGCATACGCTCCTGCTTAACCTTGTGGTCGATAACATGCCGTTTTGCAAGTTCCTTTGTGACATCGTTAAGAGAAATATCGGCATTTACCATAAGCACCATACAGTGGTACACCAAATCGGCAAGTTCATATACCGTTTCCTCGTTATCCTTTTTAGAACCCGCAATAATAACCTCTGTACATTCCTCGCCCACCTTTTTAAGTATCTTATCAAGACCCTTATCAAAAAGGTAGGTTGTATAACTGCCCTCTTTAGGCTCGGTTTTTCTGCCCTTTATCAGCCCATAAAGTCCCTCATAGCAAAACGGGGTTATCTCATCACTGATAAAGACAGCATCGTTAAAGCAACTTTCACTGCCCGTATGACAGGCGGGACCGTCCTTTACAACCTCAACAACAAGGGCATCACCGTCACAGTCGGCGGTAATCGAAACGACATGCTGGAAGTTGCCGCTGGTTTCCCCTTTACGCCAGAGTTCTTTACGGCTGCGGCTGTAAAAACAGGTTTTCTTTTCGGCAATAGTGATTGCAAGGCTTTCGGCGTTCATATACGCAAGGGTTAAAACCTGTTTAGTGTAATAATCCTGCACGATAGCAGGTATAAGTCCGTTTGAGTCAAATTTAAGTTCCATAGCTATATCCTCATTTCTATACCGTTTTGGCAAAGGTATGTTTTTAGTTCCTTAATATCAACAAGGCGGGTGTGGAAAATTCCCGCGGCAAGCCCCGCATCAATACGGCTGTCGGCTTCAAAAAGGGTTTTAAAGTCCTCAACACATCCCGCGCCTCCCGATGCGATTATCGGCACATCGGCGACATCGGCAATTTTAGACAGCATTTCGATATCAAAGCCACCCCGTACACCGTCGGTGTCAATACTGTTAACGACAAGTTCGCCGGCACCCGACTGCACGCCGCGGCGCGCCCATTCGATAGCATCGATTCCGGTATCTTCCCTGCCGCCTTTTACAAATATATGAAATTTTCCGCCGACGCGCTTTACATCCATTGAAAGCACTACACACTGGTCGCCGTATCGCTTTGCCGCCTGTTCGATAAGGTCGGGATTCCTTACGGCACCGCTATTCACACTTACCTTATCCGCACCGCACTTTAAAACACGGTCAAAGTCGGCAAGCGTATTTATTCCGCCGCCAACGGTCAGGGGTATAAAAACTTCTTTTGCGGTTTCGGTTAAAATCTCGGTAAAGAGTTTTCTGCCATCGCTTGAAGCGGTGATGTCATAAAACACAAGTTCATCTGCACCACACTCACTATAAAACTTAGCAAGACTTACAGGCGATGAAACGTCGCGCAGACCATCAAAATTTACCCCTTTAACAACGCGCCCATCCCTTACGTCAAGGCAGGGTATAATTCTTTTAGTTATCATTTTGCCACCTCAATTGCTTCTTTTAGGTTGATAGCACCGGTATAATACGCCTTACCTACAATGGCACCGTGAAGACCTAACGCGGCAAGTTTTTTAATATCATCAATACTTGAAACACCACCCGAAGCGATTATATCAAGACTGAATTTTTTGGATAATTCTTTATACAACTCGTGATTTGTGCCCTGCATTGCACCGTCCTTTGAAATATCGGTACAAATAATGGTTTTAACGCCTATATTTTGCATCTTTTCACAAAACGCAAAGGCATCAACGTCACTTGTTTCGGTCCATCCCTTTATGGCAACAAGGCCATCCTTAATATCAATACCAACGGCTATTTTTTCACCATATTTTTTAACGGCTTGTTCTACAAAACCTTCGTTTGTAACGGCGGCAGTACCTAAAATAACTCGGTCTACCCCTGCCGAAATATAATGGTCAATAATTTCAAGTGAACGAACACCGCCACCAATTTCACAAAATAGACCCGTTTGCTTTTTAATATTCATCACCGTTTCAATATTAGGGGTTTCACCGCTTTTAGCACCCTCTAAATCGACAAGGTGAATACGTGTAGCGCCGCTATTTAAAAAGTCAAGCGCTACCTCTACGGGATTTTCATTATAAACGGTCATCTGCGCGTAATCGCCCTTAAAAAGGCGTACCGCTTTGCCCGAAATAATATCTATTGCAGGATAAATTAACATATTTCGCTCTCCTTTATTTCAGAAAATGCCTTTAATATATCAAGCCCGACTTTACCGCTTTTTTCGGGGTGAAATTGACAACCAAAAACATTTTTATTTTGCACCGCCGCAGTTAGCTCGGCACCGTATTCCGACGTTGCCACAACCGAATCATCGCAATTGGCGGCGTAAAAAGAATGAACAAAATAAACACAATCAC
>JAZREH010000229.1:0-14565 GCA_045660705.1 Acutalibacteraceae bacterium | reverse complement strand
AAACACATTCGGGATTTTTGGAAGTAAGAAGTAAGAGGTAATAAGTATTTTTGCAAGGCGTTGCCTTGCTCTTTTTGTTTTATGGTGGTATAATGGCAATAAGAAGGGCGGTAATATTATGGCTGATAGTCCGTTGGTTATAAAATCCAAAGAATTTGCTTTACATATTATAAAAGTTTGTAACTATGTAAAACAAACTAAAAAGGAAAGTGTTTTAACTAACCAACTTATCCGTAGTGGTACAAGCATCGGTGCAAATATTCGTGAAGCGTTTTATGGACATGGCACTGCCGATTTTATTGCTAAACTTCAAATAGCACTTAAAGAATGTTCCGAAAGTGAATATTGGTTAGAACTTTTGATTGAAAGCGGTTATTATGATAGTAATGATATTTTAGATAAGTGCATAGAGGTTAAGAAGTTACTAATAACTTCAATAAATACTGCAAAAAGCAAATTGAATAAGTAAAATCCCGAATGCGAAAGCGTTCGGGATTTTACTTTTTCACTCTTCACTTTTCACTCTTCACTAAAACACATTCGGGATTTTTGGAAGTAAGAAGTAATAGTGAATAGTGAAGAGGTATTTCGCCTTTGCCGCTTTTATATTTGCATATTAGGATTGTCCGTTCTTTCATGTTGATAAACAACAGATATGTTGCCCTTTCCCACACAAAGCAAAAACGAGCCTTAATCGGCTCGTTTTTTTATATTTATAATATTTATTTTATCCTCAAAATTACCCCATAAACGAACATCACAAGCATTGCGATTCCGACAACGGTCAGAACGATATTAAAAATGCGACTGCCGTGGCGGATTATCTTGTCTTCGGTGTCTTCGGGGCGGTCTTTCGGTTCAGGGTCGTCGATAAACTGATACTTTTTGTTGTCTGCCATACTGTTACTCCTTTTCTGTCATCTTAACCGAGGTTATAACGGGTTGGTTTTCAGCCATTACCGTACCGTTTGAATCGATAACGGGTGTGTTTTTGGCAATCTTGTCAACGACATCCATACCGCTTGTAACCTTGCCGAACGCGGCGTAAAGCCCGTCAAGATGGGTCGCCGTTTCGTGCATTATAAAAAACTGTGACGATGCGCTGTTTGGTGCCGACGAACGCGCCATGGAAATAACACCGCGGGTATGCTTTAGGTTGTTTTTAACGCCGTTTTGTAAAAATTCGCCCTTGATGGTTTTATCGCTTCCGCCCGTACCGTTGCCTTTGGGGTCGCCGCCCTGTATCATAAAGCCGTCGATTACGCGGTGGAAGGTAAGCCCGTCATAAAAGCCATCATTTACAAGGTTTACAAAGTTTGTCACCGTAATGGGCGCTGTATCGGCATCAAGTTCGAGTTTGATTTCGCCCATATCCTTTACGGTTATAACGGCGTAGTACTTGCCCGAAAGCAGGTTTTCATCCCCAGCATCAGACGAGGCGCCTGTGCCGTCCTGTTTTCCGTCGGTAAATGTTCCCGTTGTTGTGGTGGTCGATTTGCCGCAGCCGACAAGGGATACAACCAAAAGTAATGACAGTACACTACACAAAAGTCTTTTAATCATCAAAATCTTCTCCTTTTTCGTGCTTGTTATATGGGATATACCGTACCCTGCGCTTTTTTGAGCGCCCGCTGTTCATCTTTACAATCGCAAGAATAAACACCAGAACCGCCACACCTATAGCGGCATAGACAAGTTTCATATATATCGAGGTGAAAAACCGCTTTACGGCGCGGGCAACGGTTAAAATGTTGCTTTTCTTTACATCGTTTCCCGCCACAAGGTTTACGGTGCCAATTACCTTTTCGGCATAGATAATCTCGGCTTTTCCGAGTACCTCGCCTTTCTTTATCGGCGCATCAAAACTTTCGGCGTTGGCTTGGGGTTTGATTATAATGGTCGATTCGTCCGCCTCTTTAGGCAGTACGGTAGTAAAGCCGTTTTCGATATAAAGCGGTATAAAATCGGTGTCAAGCGACAACTCAACAGGTACCTCGTAAATCGGGTTTTCGCTGTCGGCGACCCGTTTAAATTCAAAGTTATTAAACGCCCAACGGTAAAGATTTGCACTTTCGTTAAATTCATAGCGTTTGCCCGCCTGATTGGGGCAACCCATAAGAATACACATATAGCGGTATCCGTTATATGTTGCGGTGCTGACAAGACAGCGGCCCGCCTTATCGGTAAATCCCGTCTTTACGCCCGCGGCATAAAGATAAAAATACGCGGTGGTCTTGTCCTGAATCATAACGGTGGTCGAAAGGGTCTGACCGCGGTGTTTCGGCTTAAAAGAAAGCGTATAACGGTCCTTTTCGCACGCCTCTTTGAAAATTTTGTTATCAAGGGCGTATTTTGTCAGCACCGATATGTCGCGCGCGGTGGTATAGGTTTCCTCGTCGTGAAGACCGACAGGATTGCCGTAGTGGGTACCTGTAAGCCCCAACTGCTGTGCGCGTGCGTTCATCATCGCAACGAAGTTTTCAACCGTATCACCGTAGTAGAGCGCGGCAAGGTAGGCACAGTCACCGAAAGAGGACATAAGCACCATATAAACAAGGTCAAGTTGGGTCATTTCCTCCCCCTCGTCCAAGAGGGATACCGAACTTCCCGTACCGCTTATAAGCCGAAGCGCCTCTTTATTCATAGCAAGTTTGCCGTCGGGGTCAAAGCGGTCGCTTTCAAGCATTAAAAGGGTGGTCATTATCTTGGCGATTGATGCGGGGTAGACCTTTTGGTCGGCGTTCTTCTCAAAAAGCACCTCATCGGTGTCAAGAGATATAAGCATTGCCGCCTTGGCGGTAATTTCTAAACCCGTCGGCTCATACGCGGCGGCGGGGACGGTTATTCCAACCAAAACACAAAGGGTAAGTATAGCGCAAACTAATCTTTTAAACATCTTCATCACCAAGTTGTAATATATTTGTTGTTGACAAATTATTGTACTTAAAATAAAATTAATAGGATAAGGACTTACGGAGGTGGAAATATGGTATATGTTACGGGCGATATGCACGGCGACCTTGAACGGCTTTACAGCAGGGGTTTTCGCAAACTGAAAGCGGGCGACACACTTATTGTGTGCGGCGACTTCGGTTATATATTTGACGGGGGAAAAACCGAAAAGCAGGTTATAAAGTACCTGGCTACCCGTAAGTTTGTTACCGCCTTTGTCGAGGGCACGCACGATAACCTTGATACCATTTTCCGCGGTCGTACCACCGTCTGGAAAGGCGGACTGGTCCACCGAATACAGGGAAATCTGTTACACCTTATGCGCGGACAGATTTTCACTATCGAGGGTAAAAAGTTTTTCACCTTCGGCGGCGGCGAGAGTATCGACAAGGATATGCGTATTGAAAGCGGTCTGTGGTGGCGCGGCGAGGAGCCGACACCTGCCGAGATGGCGGACGGTGCGATGCGGCTTGACGAATCGGGATGCACCGTCGATTACATAATCACCCACGAACCGCCCTCGCTTGTAAAAAGCGCAATGCTTCTGCGCCGCGGGGATGTTGACCGCGTCAACAAACTGAACGGTTATTTTGAGGAAATCGGTGCCTCCTGCAGTTTTTCGCATTGGTATTTCGGTTCCCTGCACGAGGACAGGGCGATTACCGAGCATCACACCTGTGTGTTTAAAAAGGTTTTGCCTGTTGTTGGTGCGACCGCAAAACACAAAAAGGAAAAAGAGCCGTCCTTTAGTCTTTCGGCAACCGAGTAACACATATTATATATTATAAGCAAGAAATCACAATATTTCAATACCCGATTTTGTCGGGGGTTGACATATGTGGTAAAATATAGAAGATTAATAGTCTGAACGGAGGTAACTTATATGTTAAATACAGACAGACTTTGTATGGGATGTATGAATGATAACGGCGGCGAGCAGGTCTGCCCTGTTTGCGGATACGATGCCGCACAGGGAAACGGCGCCGACCGTCTGCCCGCACGAATCGGCATTGCCGACAGGTATATTGTCGGTAAGGTTTTGTCCTCTAACAGCGAGGGTGTGACCTACATCGGTTGGGATAACTTGGACGACAGCGTGGTAAATATCCGCGAATATTTCCCCGCGGGAATTTCGGTCAGAAACCCCGATAAAACCGTTTCGATTTCGTCGGGAAGTGAGTTTCCTTTTAACGAGGGGCTTATGGAGTTTATGGAGATTTACCGTAAACTTGCCGACAGCGAACTTGCCTGTGTGCCCGAGGTTGTTTCGGTCTTTGAGGAAAACGGCACCGCATACGCCGTAACCCGACCCGTTTCGGGAATCACACTTGAAGATTTTCTTGGCCGCAACGGCGGTTTCCTTAAATGGGAGCAGGCGCGTCCGTTGTTCTTACCGCTCATCGACACCGTAAAGGGACTTAACGAACTTGGTATAATCCACGGCGGAATTTCCCCCGAAACAATAATTGTCGGCCGTGACGGAAAACTGCGCCTTACGGGAATCTGCATTTCGGGTGTACGCAGTACATACGGCGCAATCGCCGCACATATATATTCGGGATTTGCCGCCGCTGAACAGTACGGCGGTGAGGGTGCAACGGTAACCGAGGCTACCGATGTATACGCACTTGCGGCGGTATTCTTCAGGGTGCTTATCGGTATGGCGCCACCAAGCGCTGACGAGCGCACGGGCGACGACAGAATGTCTATCCCCGCCCACTTCGCAGACGAACTTCCCCGTCAGGTGCTGGTAGCACTTGCAAACGGATTGCAGGTAAATGTGCAAAACCGTACCCGTACGGTCGAAACCTTTAAGAATGAACTTGTATACGGCGAAACCGCCGAAAATGCGCGTATTGCCGCCGCCAACCGCAAGGTGGCAGAGGGCGGCGAGGTAAAGAGCAAAAAGAAAAAGGGCAAATCGGGTGCCGCCTATGCCGCGATATCGGCGCTGTGCACCGCACTTGTCTTTGCGCTTATAATCGGTGTTCTGTGCCTTACCGTTTTCACGGAAAATCTTTTTGGAAAAGACGACGACAACAAGCCGCTTACCTCTGATTTTACCGATATCCCAAGCGTCGACAATATCGGCGACTATGACAGCGCGGTGGTTGATTCGACCAAACTTTACGAGGTGCCGAATCTGCTTGGCAAGTACTACGCTAAAGAGGTGCTTGACAACGAGGAGTACGAGGACTTCAAGTTCCAAATTAAGGACACCAAGGAATTTTCGTCGAAGTATCCTAAAGGTTCAATCTGCAAGCAGTCGATTGCGGCGGGTACAGGGGTCGAAAAGGACACCACTATCGAGGTGGTTATCAGCCTTGGACCCAAAGAGGTCAAGGTGCCCGATGTTGTGGGCAAGGACGAGGCAAGCGCCAAAATCGAACTTTTAAAGGCGGGCTTCCTTTATGAGAATATCGATGTCGTCGAAAAGTATGACGAGGATGCAAAGCCGAATGTCGTTTTAGAGCAGACTCCAAAATACGGCACCGCCACCCAGACCGAGGTCGTTATCACTATATTTATAAACACATATACGGGCGACGAAGAACTTGGTATGGGAATTGATAATTAAAAAAAGACTTGATTTTTCAGACTTAAGGTGTTATACTACTGTTTAGTAGGTTATTAGAAAGGTGAGTGGGGCAACCCACTCACTTTCTTAATGTCAGAAAACTACGGAGGTGTTTTTATGGCATCGGTTGCCGAAAAGGTTTTTGCACTTATAAAGGAAACGGTCGAAAACGAGGGTGTAACACTCTGGGATGTACGGTTTTTAAAGGAGGGCGCATCGCACTATCTGCGCGTCTTTATCGACAAGCCCGAGGGTATCTGCATTGACGACTGTACCGCGGTATCCCACGCAATCGACCCCGTTATTGACGAGGCCGACCCGATTGATGTTTCATACTATCTTGAGGTTTGTTCACCCGGTCTTGGACGCGCGCTTACCCGCGACGAGCATTTTACCGCAAGCATCGGTAAGGCGGTCAGGGTTAAACTGTTTAAAGCGGTTGACGGCAAAAAAGAGTTGGTCGGAATACTTAAATCGGTTGACGAATCACTTGTTTTTGAAACCGAACAGGGTGAAATCTCACTTTTAAAGAGCGAAATTGCCAAGATAAATCTGGCAGATGATGAATAAATATTAGGTGTTCGTGTAGCACTATTTGGAGGTAAACCAAAAAATGGCAAAAAGAATGACTGCAAAAGAAAAAAAGGACAACAAGGAGTTTTTTGAGGCTCTGCGTTTGATGGAGGAGGAGCGCGGCATACCGCAGGTGTTTATCGCTGAAAAGATTGCCGATGCTATAATCGTTGCCGCCCGTAAGGACTACGGCGGAAATGATATTGTTTCCTGCACCATCGACCCCGAAAAGGAAATATTTACGGTTTTCGCCCGTAAAGAGATTGTTGACGAGGTTGAAAACCCCTATACACAGATTCTGCGTGCCGATGCGGTCGCTATCGACCCCAAGGCGGCAGAGCAGGACTTTATCGACATTAAACTTGACCCCAAGAAGTTCGGCAGAGTTGTTGCACAGAACTCTAAAAACAACTTCCGTCAGGGCGTTCGCGAGGCTGAAAAGGGACAGGTGCTTGCCGAGTTCCAGAGTCACAACCGCGAACTTGTTACCGCACTTGTTCAGCGTATCGACCCCAAAACGGGCAACGCTATGCTGACCATCGGACACAGCGAAGCAACACTTCCGAAACTCGAACAGGTGCCCGATGAGG
The DNA here is from genome assembly GCA_045660705.1 of Acutalibacteraceae bacterium. Classification (GTDB taxonomy): domain Bacteria; phylum Bacillota; class Clostridia; order Oscillospirales; family Acutalibacteraceae; genus UBA737. The sequence goes on along the minus strand of JAZREH010000229.1, from coordinate 7,872 downwards.
TACTTAAAGAGGGCGACTACATCAAGGTTTATGTTGTCGATGTCAAGGAAACCGAACGCGGACCGCGTGTTATGCTTTCGCGCACCCATCCGGGTCTTGTAAAGCGCCTGTTTGAAACCGAGGTTCCCGAAATCTTTGACGGCACCATCGAAATCAAGGCGGTTTCCCGTCAGGCAGGTTCAAGAACCAAGATTGCCGTATGGTCGGAAAACAGCGAAATCGACGCCGTCGGCGCCTGCATCGGACCTAAGGGTGCCCGCGTAAACAAGATTGTTGAAGAACTTGCAGGCGAAAAGATTGACATTGTCCGCTACAGCGAGGACCCCGTTGCCTTTGTCAGCGAGGCGCTCTCCCCCGCAAAGGTTACCGCGGTTGAAATCGAAAGCACCGAGCCGCGCGTTTGCAAGGCAAGTGTTCCCGAAGCACAGTTGTCGCTTGCTATCGGTAACAAGGGACAGAATGTACGCCTTGCCGCAAAACTTACAGGCTGGAAGATAGATATTCATCCCGAAAGCGGATACTTCGGCGAATAAAATTCCCTTGAAAGGAAGAGTCAGTTGGCTGTAAAAAAGATACCTATGCGTATGTGTACGGGTTGCCGCGAAATGCACCCGCGGACCGAACTTGTCAGGGTTGTAAAAACACCCGAGGGTGAAATTAAACTCGATGATACGGGTCGCACTAACGGGCGCGGCGCATACCTTTGCAAAAATGTTGATTGCCTGAATAAAGCTGAAAAATCAAACGCTCTTTCGCGTGCGTTTGAGGTCAGGGTTGACCCCGACATATACGAAAAAATCAGGAGGGAGCTTGAAAACTTTGAATGATAAGTTTTTGACCCTGCTTGGATTTGCCGCAAAGGCGGGCAAACTTTCCTTTGGAATGAACGCCTGTGTTTCGGCGGTCTACTCAAAAAAATCCCAACTGGTTCTGGTGTGCCGCGATATTTCGGAAAAAAGCAAGAAAGAAATCGCGTTTCACTGCTCAAAAAACAGCATCGGGATAAGGATTCTCGATGATTACGATATACAGACCCTATCGGGCGCCGTCGGTCGCAAATGCGGAATGATTTCGATAAACGACGGTTCATTTGCCGAAGCCGTAAACAACACTCAGGGAGGAAATGCTTAATGACAAACAAGTATAAAATCAGTGATTTAGCAAAAGATTTCGGGCTTACATCAAAGGATATAATCGCCCTTGTAAAGGAACTTACAGGTGAGGAGAAAAAGTCGGGCGCCGCACTTAATGAAGATGAAATCGGCGGTGTTTTCAACGCCCTCACCAAAAAACACAGTGTTAAAAATTTTAACGAATACTTTTCTACGGGTGCCGAGGCAAAGGCTAAGGCACAAAAAGAGCGCCGCGATGCCAAGGATAAGAAACTTGCCGACCAGATGGCAATTCTTGAACAGTTAAAGGCGGCGGCGATTGCCGCGGGCGAAGCACCCAGTGAAGAAATTAAAGAAGAAAAGAAAGCGGCGCCTAAAAAGGCTGCAAAGACCGAAAAGCCCGCCGAGAAAACCGAGAAGAAACCTGCTGAAAAGAAAGCAGAGGAGAAAAAGGCTGAGCCTAAAAAGAGCGAAAAGGCGGCAGAGGAAAAGAAACCTGCCGAAAAACCCGCCGAAAAGAAAGCCGAGCCTAAAAAGGTTGAGGAGAAAAAGGCTGAACCTAAAAAAGAAAAGGAAAAGAAACCCGAAAAGGCACAAAAAGAGGTCTATGACGGTCCGCTTGTTGCTCCCCCGAAAAAGGAAAAGGTTAAGGGCGAAGCACCCAACCGCGGTCCTGTTGAAAGGCGCATAATCGATACCCGTACCTCTAATGTAAACATTGATAAATACAACGAAAAGTACGAAACCATCGCGCCTGCTAATACTATGCGTGACAACTTCACACGCAAGCAGAAGATTAAGCAGAAATCTCAGGATTACCGCCGTCCGCAGGGCGTAAAACGCGAAACCGAGGCGGATAAACTCAGAAGAATGCAACTTGAACGCATAAAGAAGACCCCGATTACCGTTACTGTCGGCGATGAAATTACGGTTGGCGAACTTGCCGCCGCAATGAAAAAGACGGCGGTTGAGGTTATCAAGGAACTTATGAAACTTGGTATGATGGCGACGGTAAATCAGGTTATCGACTATGATACCGCCGAAATCGTTGTTACCGAAATGGGCGCTAAGATTCAGCGTGCCGTTGTTGTCACCATCGAAGAAAAGATTATGGATGTCAACGAAGACAGCGCCGAGGATTTAAAACCCAGAAGCCCGATTGTTGTTGTTATGGGTCACGTTGACCACGGTAAGACTTCACTTCTTGATGCTATCCGTAACACCGCCGTCACCGATACCGAGGCGGGCGGTATTACCCAGCACATCGGTGCCTACCGTGTAAACTGCAACGGTCAGGATATCACATTCCTTGATACACCCGGACACGCGGCGTTTACCTCTATGCGTCAGCGCGGCGCTATGGCAACCGATATTGCCATCCTTGTTGTTGCCGCCGATGACGGTATTATGCCCCAGACTATCGAGGCAATCAACCACGCAAAGGCTGCCGAGGTTCAGATAATCGTTGCTATCAATAAGATGGATAAACCCGAAGCCAACCCCGACAGAATACTTCAGCAACTTACCGAACACTCCCTTGTTCCCGAGGAGTGGGGCGGCGATGTTATCTGCGTTCCCGTATCGGCAAAGACCCATATGGGTATCGACAACCTGCTTGAAAATGTTCTGCTGGTTGCCGAAATGCAGGAACTTAAAGCCAACCCCGACCGTAAGGCAAAGGGTGTTGTAATCGAGGCTCGCCTTGATAAGGGTCGCGGTCCTGTTGCAACACTGCTTGTTCAGAACGGTACACTTCACAGCGGTGATATCATCGTTGCGGGCACTTCGGTTGGCCGTGTCCGTACAATGACCGACGAAAACGGCAAGAATGTAAAGATTGCGGGTCCGTCGGTACCTGTTGAGATAACAGGTCTTGACGAGGCTCCGAGTGCGGGCGACGGTTTCGACGCCGTTTCGGATGAACGCCTTGCCCGTGAACTTGTTGAACAGCGTAAGGAAAAGGCAAAGAACGACGAATTCAACGCCCGTCAGAAGGTAACCCTTGATAACCTCTTTAACCAACTCAGCGAGGGTGACCTTAAGGAACTCAGCATCATCGTCAAAGCCGATGTTCAGGGTAGTGTTGAGGCTGTTCGCGAAAGCCTTGTTAAACTTTCAAACGACGAAGTACGCGTTAATGTTATCCACGGCGGTGTGGGTGCTGTTAACGAATCGGATGTTATGCTTGCCCAGACTTCGGGCGCGATTATCGTCGGCTTTAATGTCCGTCCCGATGCGGTTGCAAAGGCGGCGGCAGAGCGCGACGGCGTTGATATCCGTATGTACCGCGTAATCTACGACTGCATCGAGGAAATCGAGTCGGCTATGAAGGGTATGCTTGCCCCGAAATTCCGCGAAAACATCCTCGGTACGGTTGAGGTACGCGACACCTATAAAATTTCCAATGTCGGCACCATTGCGGGTAGTTATGTTACAAACGGTAAGGTTACACGCGCCTGTCAGATTCGTGTTGTCCGCGACGGCATAATCGTTGCCGAAGATTCCATTGCATCGCTTCGCCGCTTTAAGGACGATGTTAAAGAGGTCGCTCAGGGTTATGAGTGCGGTATCGGTCTTGAAAAGTTCGGCGATATCAAAGAGGGCGACATCTTTGAAGCCTTTATTATGGAGGAGTACAGGGACTGATGGCAGGATTTAAGATTGACCGCGTTTCATCCGATATAAAGAATGCACTCAGTATTCTGCTGCGCGATGTCAAGGACCCGCGTGTAAGTAAGATGCTCAGCATTGTTAAACTTGATGTGTCGGGCGATATGTCGTATGCCAGCATTTATGTCAGCGCAATAGAGGGCAAAGAGGTAACCGAAGAATCGGTAAAGGCACTTAACAAGAGCGCGGCGGGTTTTCTTCGCCGCGAACTTGGGCGCGCACTTAAACTGCGCAAGGTTCCCGAACTGCGCTTTATTGCCGACGATTCGATAATCGAAAGCGCCCGTATTTCCAAAATTATTGAAGATTTTGATTAATTTTTCTTTTATGTAGAGAAAGGAGGGTATCTGCGTGCGTAAAAACAAACAGGATACCTGCCGCGACCTTAGTCTGCGTCAGACGGCAAGATTCCTTAAAAAACACGACAACTTCATCATTTTGACCCACGCATCGCCTGACGGCGATACCCTCGGTGCTGGCTTTGCCCTGTATTACGGACTTAAGGAGTCGGGCAAGGTAGCATCGGTCATCTGCGCCGATATTATCCCTAAAAAGTACGGATATTTTGTTCACGAAACCGACCATACACACCGCGAAAACGCTACTGTTGTTGCGGTGGATGTTGCCGATAAGCGACTGCTCGGTTCCCTTTGTGAGGAGTTTGGCGATGTTGTCGACCTTACAATCGACCACCATATCTCAAACACAAGGTATGCCAAAAATCTGTACCTCGACGCGGGTGCATCTGCCACGGCAGAGATTATTTTTGAACTTTTAATGCTTATGCGGGTAAACATCAACGATATCACCGCAAAGGCGCTTTATACGGGTATTGCCACCGATACGGGATGCTTTAAGTATTCGAGTGTTACGGCTAAAACCCATATGATTGCGGCGCAACTTTATGAGTATAACATCGACGCGGCGGAGATAAACCGAATTATGTTCGATACCAAGTCGCGCAAACTGATGGAACTTGAAAGAATGGTACTTGAAACGGCTGAATACCACTTTGACGGCAGATGTATGCTGCTTGCCGTCACCGCCGAAATGCAGGAAAAAACGGGTTGTTCGGGTCCCGAACTTGAGGGTATCGCCGTTATTTCGCGAAGTGTTGAGGGTGTGCTTGCGGGCATCACCATAAAGCAGATTGACGACGACGCCTATAAGGTATCTATGCGAACATATCCACCGCTTGATGCATCGGCTATATGCAAACGGCTTGACGGCGGCGGACACAAGTCGGCAGCGGGTGCCACCGTGCACGGCAGTCTTGATGAGGTCAAGGCGGCGGTGCTTGATTCGGTAAGAATTTCTATGGAGGAAGTAAATGACAGGACTTCTGCTGATAAATAAACCCGAAAATATAACCTCTTACGGTGCCGTGGCGCGCGTCAAAAGGGTAACAGGACAAAAACGGGTCGGACATACGGGCACACTTGACCCGATGGCTACCGGCGTTTTGCCTGTGCTGGTAGGACGCGCTACGGCGCTTTCTGCTTTTGTTACCGATGCAGATAAGGAGTATATTGCAAGGATAAAACTCGGTACCGTGACCGACACCTGTGACATAACGGGTGAGGTTTTGGCTGAAAACGATGTGCTGTGCGATTTTGAGCAGATAAAAACGGCGGTTGCCGCCTTTGTCGGCGATGTCCAACAGACCCCGCCCGCCTATAGCGCAATAAAGGTCGGCGGTCAGCGGCTTTATAAACTTGCGCGCGAGGGTAAAGAGGTCGAAATACCGTCGCGCACTATCAGGGTATACAGCGCCGAAATTCTTTCAGAACTAAATGAAAACAATGAGTTTTCGGTTAAATTCAGGGTTTCAAAGGGCACCTATATCCGTTCGCTTGCCCGCGATATCGGTGAAAACTTAGGTTGCGGCGCAACCCTTTCGGCACTTTGCCGAGGGGAGACCTGCGGTTTTGATTTGTCGCAGTGCGTTGACCTTGACGACCTTTCACCCGATAATGTCGGGCAGTATATTCTGCCTGCCGACAGGGCGGTTTCTTATCTTGACGAGGTAACGGTAACCGAAAAACAGGCACTTCGCTTTTCAAACGGCGGACAACTTGCCCTTGACCGACTTAAAAACATTACGGCAGCCGACGGCAAACTTTACCGCGTGAAATTCGGCGGCGAACTTATCGGAATCGGCGCGGTCGATATGGATAAACAGGAACTTTGTGTAAAATGTGTTATAAAACTTCCCGAAAAAGGGGGCAACGCCGATGAGTAATGCGGTGGTTCTCGGCACCTTTGACGGACTGCATAAAGGACATCAAAGCGTTATCGCGGCGGGCACAGGGTTTGAGCGTATCGCCGTCACCTTCGAGGTGCCGCCAAAGGCGGTAATGTCGGACGGCGGAAATCTTCTTATGACACCTGATGCGCGTTATAAGGCGCTTTCACAACTCGGAGTAAAAGAGGTTGTGCCGCTAAACTTCAGCGATGTCAGACAGATGTCTGCCGAGGATTTTCTTGATATGATTTATGATAGGTTTTCGCCAAAACTTATTTCTTGCGGCTTTAATTACCGCTTTGGCGCGGGTGCAAAGGGCGATACCAAGTTACTTCAAAAATACTGTTCCGCCCACGGGATAGTGTTCAGATGCTCACCCCCCGTCACCGAAAACGGTGTTACCGTTTCGTCAAGTATGATTCGCGATATGATAAAAAACGGCGAATCGGCGGCTTTTAAAATGGTTTACGGTGGATTTTCCATAACCGCCCCCGTAATCGGCGGGGACAGGCGGGGTCGCACCATCGGTTTCCCCACCGCCAATCAGCAGTACCCCAAAGAACTTGTCTGCCCGCGTGCGGGCGTTTACGCCGTAAAGGTGCTTTTTGACGGCAAGGTTTTCGACGGTATCTCAAATATCGGGCACCGCCCGACATACCGCACCGACGGGGTGTTCTGCGAAACCTATATAAAGGATTTTTCGGGCGATATCTACGGCAAAAATATCACCCTGAAACCTATAAAGTTTATACGGGAAGAACGGAAATTTTCCACACTTTCCGAACTTAAGGCGGCAATTTCTGCCGATGTTCGCTCACTTTCGCAAAACTAAGGGATTCGGTGTTGACTTTTTGCGGTTTTGCGAATAAAATTAGATATATAGATAATAATTTTTACAGTAATTACTTTGAAAGGGAGGTATACCGCTGTGCGTGTGAAGAAATTTTTTCCACTTGTTAAAATAACTGCGGCGATGCTGTCGGCGGCTATGCTTTTTTTGGCGGCTGGGTGCAGTAAAATGGAAAGCGGAGGCTCTGAAAATATGCAGAGTGACACCGTTTCAACAACGAGCGACGGTGTAAAGATTCCCGAAATCAAGTCGGACGATACCATAATGCCGAATTTCTTTGATATCAGCCTTTATGACGAGGAAAACTATGCCGACATATACCTCGGCAAGAAGTTTGAGTTTAATGTGACCTACTGCGGCAGTAAACTTTCGGTGCCGTCGTCCTTTAAACAGATGAAAAAAGAGGGCTGGCACATTATCGACGGTAGTAAGTTTAACGAGGATTCGACCGTTCTTGCGGGCTCGTCGGTTGAGGTAACCTTTGTAAACGAGTACAACAACCACATCGACGCAATATTCTATAACGATAAAAATTCGTCGGTGACCCTTAAAAAGTGCGACCTTGTAAAGTTCAAGATTAAGGAAAATATCCACGACAATGACGCGTCACCCTACGGACAGTTCTGGGTCAACGGTATCAGCAATGCATCGTCGATAACCGATATTGTAAACTACCTCGGTGCGCCGTCGCATTTCTATGCCGTCAGCGAAACACAGTATTATCTTGATTACTTTATTTACGAACGGGATAAGCGTAGCGGTATTACCGTCTATGTCAACCCCACCGACGATACGGTACATTCAATCGAATTTGCATACTATTAAAAAAACAGGGTTACAGAAAAATCTGCAACCCTGTAAAATTTACATAAGGACGGAATATTATGAAAAAAGAACCCTGCTTTTTACCCGCCGACATACTTTTGCCAAAGTCGGATTTTGAAAAATGGGCGGTTATCGCCTGCGACCAGTACACGTCCGAACCGGATTACTGG
>JAZREH010000228.1:0-3335 GCA_045660705.1 Acutalibacteraceae bacterium | reverse complement strand
AAAATCGGTTATATGTATTATAAGACCAGACTTACCGATTTTACCCTTGAATTTGAGTATCGCCATTCGCTGGCAACCAAAAATACGGGTTGGAAGACGATATATGTCGGCTATGGCGCGCAGAAAATCGGCAACTTTGCGCAGAAAGATAATTTAAGCGGCGCCGTTCGTCTGCAACCCAAAGAAATGTACAGTTATTGGAAAACTTCGGTTACCAATATGAATAACGACCCCGACTTTGCCCCAACCATACAAAAATATGAGACCGATGTCGCAAACGGTGTCGGCAGTTGGAACACCTTTAAAATGACCGTATCGGGCGAAACGGTTACCTGGTATGTAAACGGCAAGGCATTTACAAAGGAAATAAAGGGATACCTTGGCGGTTATATCTATATTTCGGCGATGACCCAGAACACCGCGTTCAGAAATATAAAGGTCACCGACCAGAGGGCACCGTCGGCAGATACCTCAAAGTACAAGGTTTACTACGCTAAAAGCGGCACAAGGCTTTCGGACAGCGGTGTGGCGGCGTATGAAACCGATTTTGAAAACTGCTATGCGGTAAACGACGGCACCTTTACCCGTGTGGGTGCGGGCGAATATGCGGGCGGACCCAACGGTCGCTACGGTGAAGCACTTTTATACTTTGCCGATAAAAAGTACGATGCCTTTAATTTAGAGTTTGATTATTTCGTCGGCTCAAACAAAAGCACTTGGCGCTGGGTTGCGGCAGGCTTTGGCGCCGACAGTATCGGCAGTCACTACGGTCTTGGCGACGGATATCTGGCGTTTGTCGAGCAGGAGGGTTATGTTGCCTACCACTATCCGAACGGTACGGGCACCAAGAGTGACCGCATAAACGGGACAAAAAATCAAGATTATCTTGACAGCCTTAATAACGCAAGCGGCTGGCACCACTTTAAAATGACGGTGCAGTCGGGCGTTATGTCGGTAAGTTACGACAACGGACCTGTTTATACCGCGGCGGTTGAAAATCACGGCGGATATGTTTACATTTCCTGCTTTGTTCCCGATATGCAGTTTAAAAACATCAGCATTACCGCCCTTGAAAACGAGGACAACAAGTGGTCAGAGGGTTACGATGCCTACTATATCGGAAAAGATATCGACTACCGCCTTGCGGGGAATGAATTTAAGTCGACCGAGCCGAAAAAGGTATTTACATACAAGGATGAAACCATAATCCGTTCAGGTACGGGCGATTTTGCCCCGTCGACAAGCGGCACAAAGGGTATGGCGGCGCTGACATTTAAGGACAGTTACAAAAACTTTGTACTGGAATACGATTATTCCTTTGCGGGTAATAACTCGACATGGAAATGGACATCGGTAGGTCTTGGCGCCAAAAATTCGGGCGAACATTTTTCGGGCGCGGGCGGTTTCCTTGCTTTTGTCGAGCAGGAGGGTTACCGTTCCTACTTCAGCGGCACTAAAAGTCAGCGCTTTGGCGGCGCGATTGCCGATTACGAGGCACTTGTTAAAAATTCGGGCGGCGATACCTCGTGGCACCACATAAAACTTGTGGTGACGGGCACAACGATGGAACTTTATCTTGATAACTACGATGTTGCGGTACAGTCGCTTGACGGATACGACGGCGGATATGTGTCGATTTATTCAAATGTCGACGGTATGAAGTTTAAAAACATCACCATAAGCGAGGTTGACTACATAACCTCAACCGAGGTTATTTCGGATATAACCGCCGAGGTCGGCACCGAAAAGGATGCCGTAAATCTGCCAAGCAGTATCGGTGTAACCCTTGCAAAGGGTGGCAACAAAACACTTCCCGTAAAGGATTGGAAGTGCGACGGTTACGATAAGAATGTCGGCGGTGTCTATATCTTTGAGGGTCAGATTGACCTTACGGGCACCGATGTTTATACGGGTGACCGCAACGCGACGGTAAGGGCGGTTGTAAACCTTGCCGAATACGATACCTCTGCCGTTACAAAGCACATATTTACTAACGAAGGCAAACTTGACGAGGTTTTCTATTCCTACTACTTCGGTGCCGATGTTCAGGTCGGCAAGGAGGGTGCGGTGCTTAAACCCACCCCTGCCGCAAACACATGGGATGTCACCGAAAACGGCGGCATAAAGCGTACGGGTGCGGGCGAATACGACGGTACTTCGTCGGGCAATAAGGGTCACGCGGTGCTCTACCTTAAGGATAAGTATGACGAATTTGAACTTGACTTCGACTATTGCTTTAACGGTACAACCGGCGGTTGGAAGTGGATGGCGGTCGGTGTCGGCGTTCAAAATGTCGGCAAAACAGCCTACGAGGATGACGGTCAACTGTTCTGCCTTGAACAGGAGGGTCAGATAAGAAAACTCGGTGAAAGTCACGCACCGCTGATTACCCCGTCGAATGCATTTAAAGAGTATGCAAAGTCGCTTTCGGATACCGCGCTTAACCTTTCGACATGGCACCATATCAAGGTGGCGGTTAAAAACGGCGTATTTTATATGTATGTTGACGACAACCCCGTTGCCAGCACTAAAATGGACGATTATAAAGCGGGTCATATCTTTATTATGGCGGCGACCAAGAACCTTGAAATTAAAAATATCACGGTAAGCAAGATAAAGACTGCTAAGATTGTGTCGGAAATTCCCTACCGCGCGGTACCTGTCGGTACTGCGGTACAGGATATCGTACTTCCTGCAACGCTTCAGATAAAGGTTGACGGCAGTACGGTTGACTGCCCTGTCGAGTGGTCTTCACCCGACTACAACGGCGGCAGTGAGGGCACATATGTGTTCTACGCCACCCCGACGGGCAGATATTCACACTACTGGCTGTCGGACAGCGCAAAGCGTGCGATTGCCTGTGTTTCGGTCGGCAACTTTGACAGTGAGGTTACACACAAGTTTGCCCTTAACTCGGTTGAGGAGGCAGACGCGTACTTCACAAACTACTATTCCCCAAATGATAAGGCGCTTAATGTCGAGGGCGAATGGAACAAGACCTCGGCGGGTAACAACTGGGCGTTTACCGATAACGGCATTTCCCGTGAGGGTACGGGTAAATTCGTTGGTGGCTCAAAGGGCACATTCGGTGCGGCGGCGCTTTACTACAATAAGAAACTTGAAAACTTTGAGGTAGAGTTCGATTACCGTCACGGTACGGGTGGCTACCGTTGGTTCCAGTTCGGTTTCGGCGCTAAAGCGATGGGCGATAACTACTACGACAGCGGTTATCTTGCCTATGTCGAGCGCGAGGGCGATGTCACAGTAAACGGTACGCTTAAAGAGTCGCTTGACTTTAAAAACCCGTTCCCCGCAGACCGCTTTATGGAAGGTTA
>JAZREH010000227.1:0-1669 GCA_045660705.1 Acutalibacteraceae bacterium | reverse complement strand
CCTCAGATTTGCCCAGTCGTGGAATACAGGTTGGGGACACAGTATGATGTTCCTTAAACTCAGAAGTGACGGCACAGGCGCTTATATGCTTGACTGTAACAACGACGGACGCGGACATATCGCCGTTGAAAACCTCAGTTGGAAAGAAATTTCCGACCACGGCGTTTATTCAAACAGTGATATCATCTGGGCAGTCTGGTATCCGAACGCCACCTCGGATAAACTTGTTTCTACCATAACCAAACCCGCCGCGCCCACCATCACAGTAAACAGCACCGATGTTGCGGTCGGCGACAGCGTTACCGTTTCGTGGCAACCCGTTTCGGGCGCAAAATCATACAAAGTTATATTGAGCGACGGACAGGAAAAAACTGTAACCGGTACTTCCTGTGCTTTCAAACTTAACAATGCGGGTAAATACACCGCTTCGGCATATGCGATTAACGGTAATTACACCAGTAACCGTTCTAATGTTACAGGCACTATTACCGCGCACAATCCCGCTACTGTAACCTTTAAGGATTACGACGGCACAATACTTGCTAAACAGACCGTTAAGTACAACAATAACGCAACTGCGCCCACCGGACTTACGCGCGTCGGTTATACTTTTACAGGTTGGGATAACGGCTATACCAATGTTAAGAGCAACATAACGGTTACTGCAACATACAAAATAAACACCTACAATGTCCGTTTCTTTGACAAGGCGGGCAAACAGTTAGGCGCCACACAAAAGGTCACCTACGGTTCAAACGCAACCGTTCCCGAAAACAAGAACGAACCTAACGGTTATAATTTCTATGGTTGGAGTAACCAAAACTATCTTAATGTAGGTAGCGACGGTGCAGAAAACGGAAAAACCTACGATGTATACGGCATCTACAAGTGGTACGACGAAGATCTGCCAATTTCGGTAAAGATAAACTCGGCTGTAAGAGAAGACGACGGTTATTATATCTACTTTGATTTGACCAACTCCGACGCCGCCAAAACAAGGGGCCGTGCCGTTGTAACTCTTAAAACGAGTGAAGGAAGACTTGTTGAAACAACCGAATCTGCGGCATTCAGTATTGCGGCAGGTGCTACCAAAAGCAATATGGAGGTATTTGTACCCTGCGACAAATCCGCCTCTTTGATGGAAGTTATCGTTGTTGACAGTTACACTTCGGGTGTTCCGATTTCTCAATCGGCATCCATCACCAAGATAGATAACTCTGCACTTTGGAGTGATTGGTCACCCAACAAACCGAATGCTGACGAGTGTGACGAAATCGAAAGCCGCACCGAATACAAATACAGAGATAAGAAATTCACCACAAGTTCGGCTTCTTCGCTTGAGGGTTGGACACAGTATGACAAGAAAACCACCTACAGCGGCTGGAAAACAAGTAATTCTTATCTTGCCTCAAACGCCAACCGCGAGGTTGTTGCCCGTTCGGTTGCCGCCACATACAAAACACAGTATGTATACAAGCACTATAAGTATTGGAACTCGGCAGCAGGCGCATACTACTATTCATACGGTGCAGGCTATGCAAATTCCAAGGGTTATTCGGGATATTGGGAAACCCTTACTCTTGATTATCAATTGTCTGTATACAACTATTATGACGGTGTTCCCGGATATCTTTCCTCCACCATCTGGTTCAGAGCCGACTCCTGTAAT
>JAZREH010000226.1:0-1757 GCA_045660705.1 Acutalibacteraceae bacterium | reverse complement strand
TCGGGCAAAACTACCGTGCTTGTTAACCGAATTGCAAATATAGTAAAATACGGAAACGCATATTTTAGTGATGAAATAGGTTTTTACACCGACGAAGATATGCGTTTGGGTGAGGAATTTTTATCGGGCAGACGTGAAGATTTGCCCACCAATGTCTTTTCTGTGTCCCCGCCACGCCCTTGGGAAATTTTAGCCATAACCTTTACAAACAAGGCGGCGGGTGAACTGAAAGAAAGAATCGCCGCAAAACTCGGCAGTGAGGGTGCCGACATATGGGCGGGTACATTCCACTCGGTATGCGGAAAGATTCTGCGTATAAATGCCGAGCGAATCGGTTACACCTCGCATTTTACGGTCTACGATACCGACGACCAGCGCCGACTTATGAAAGAACTTATGAAAAGTACGGGTGTTGACGAAAAGACTATTTCCCACCGAAGTGTACTGTCAGCGATTTCATCGGCAAAGGATTCGCTTGTAACCCCTGAAGAATTTGAACAGACGGCGGGTAATGACCTTCGTCAAAAGACGGTGGCGGGACTTTATAAACTGTATCAGCAGCGTCTTACCTCGGCAGATGCGATGGACTTTGACGATATGATTGTAAACACCGTCCGACTGCTTGAGGAAAATCCCGATGTTGCCGAACATTACGGCAATAAGTTTAAATACATAATGGTTGACGAGTATCAGGATACCAACCACGCACAGTATAAACTTGTAAGCCTGCTGGCGGCGGTGCATCATAATATATGCGTTGTCGGTGATGACGACCAGAGTATCTACCGTTTCCGCGGTGCGACCATTGAAAATATACTTAATTTTGAGGACGATTATATCGGCGCACGGACCATAAGACTTGAACAGAACTACCGTTCAACAAGCAGTATACTTGATGCCGCAAATGCCGTTATAAGCAATAACAAGGGCAGAAAGGGTAAAAATCTTTGGACCGACAGGGGTGTCGGGCAGAAGATAACGGTTCATACCGCCGCCGACGAACGGGGCGAGGCGCGGTATGTTGCCGACTGTATACTTGAAAATGTGCGCGGGGGTGAGCAGTTTTCACAGCACGCCGTTTTATACCGTATGAATGCACAGTCGGCGGCGCTTGAAAATGTCTTTGCGCGAAGCGGTATTGCATACCGTGTTATCGGCGGTATGCGATTTTATGAGCGCAAGGAAATACGCGATGTGCTTGCATATCTCAACCTTATATGTAACAATAACGACGATGTCAGACTTCGCCGCATAATAAATGAGCCTAAACGCGGTATAGGTGACACCACTGTTTCCAACGCACAGGCGGCGGCACAGGTTATCGGAGTCCCGCTTTTCGAGGTGTTTTCGCGCGCCGATGAGTATTCGCAACTTTCCCGCGCGGCAACCAAACTCAAAGAGTTTTGCAGTGTAATCTCCGACCTTACATCAAAGGTCGAGGACCTTTCCATCAGTGAAATACTTGAAGAAATGCTTGACCGCACAGGCTACCGTTCGGCGCTTAAATCCGACACATCGCCCGAGGCTGCTGACAGGCTTGCCAACGTCGAGGAATTTGCATCGACCGTAAAGCAGTATGAACTTGAAAACGATATGCCGACCCTTTCGGGATTTTTGGAGGAAATTGCGCTTGTCAGCGATATCGACTCGATGGAGAGTGACGAAAACCGCGTTCTTATGATGACGGTGCACTCGGCAAAGGGTCTTGAATTTGACAATGTTTTCCTTGTCGGTCTTGAAGAGGGTATTTTCCCAGG
>JAZREH010000225.1:0-5985 GCA_045660705.1 Acutalibacteraceae bacterium | reverse complement strand
CATTGCGCAAACCGACGATATTATCGTACTTGCGGGTAAGGGACACGAAACCTATCAGATACTAAAGGACGGCACGATACACCTTGACGAACGCGAGGTCGTCGCCGAGGCACTGTCTAAAGGATAAGGAGAGTATAAGGTTATATGAAAGGCTATATTTCTGTTGTTGCGGCACTTGTGGCTTTTGCCGTTACGGCTCTGCTCGGTTACATAGTTATCCCGTATCTGCATAAACTTAAATTCGGGCAGACTATACTTGATATCGGTCCTAAATGGCACAAGGAAAAACAGGGTACGCCTACTATGGGCGGCGTTATGATGGTTGCGGGTATTGTTGCCGCACTTGCGGTGTCGGTAAGCGTTTCGGCTATAGCAAAGGACGGCTTTTTTTCCGAACTTTCCGACCCTTATAGAATTACCGTTATGGCGGCTGGAGTTATGATGGCGCTTTTAATGGGATTTATCGGATTTCTTGACGATTATATAAAGGTAGTAAAAAAACGCAATCTCGGACTTACCGCGCGGCAGAAAACCTTTTTGCAACTGCTTGTTTCGGCGGGATATCTTGCAACGCTTGCCGTTGCGGGGATGAAGACAACATATATTCCGTTTGTCGGCTCGGTTAATATATCAAGCGGTTTCGGTCTGATTTTCTGGCCTGTTGCACTTCTCTTTATATACGGTTTTACAAATGCAGTAAACCTTACCGACGGACTTGACGGGCTTGCATCATCGGTTACACTTGTTGTTGCGTGTGCGTTTATGTTGGCTTCGGGACTGCTTATCAATAATTCCACTAATGTTATGTCGGCGGCTCTTGCGGGTGCCTGTGCGGGCTTTATCGTATGGAACGCCAAACCTGCAAAGGTGTTTATGGGCGATACGGGTTCAATGTTCCTTGGCGGTATGGTGGTTGCCATTTCGTTCGGAATAGGTCGACCGATACTGCTTATACTTGCAGGATGCCTGTATTTTATCGAGGCGATTTCGGTTATGCTTCAGGTCGGTTACTTCAAACTGACTAAAAAGCGACTCTTCAAAATGGCACCGCTTCATCATCACTTTGAAATGTGCGGTTTTTCGGAGCAAAAGGTTGTTTTACTGTTTTCGGCAATCTCTTTTGTTGGTTGTCTGCTTGCCTTACTTACGGTAATTTTTCAAAACGAAATATTAATTTGATTTTAAAACGGAGGGATATGTGATGGCACAAAAGGCGATAAAGCGCAAACGCGGTATATGGTCGCAGGGCAAAATGGACATTACATTCCTTTCGTTTGTTCTTATTCTGCTTACAACGGGTCTTGTAATGCTCTTTTCGGCAAGTTACGCCTATTCGTATGAGTACTTCGGCGACAGTTACAAGTTCATAATCCGTCAGGCGCTTTTTGCGGCGGTGGGACTTGGTATAATGCTTGTTGTGTCGCGTATTGATTATCATGTGTGGCGTAAGTTTGCCTGGCTTGTCTACGGTGTTGTTTTAGTTTTACTTGTTGTACTTCTTATACTGCCCCCGATGGTAGAGGGTCTTGATGTTAAGCGATGGATTGTTATCGGCGGCTTTAGTTTTCAGCCGTCTGAAATTGCAAAGTTCGCTATTGTTTTGCTTTTTTCGGCGCTTATATCTTCAAACTACAGTAAGATGAAGAAAACGAAATTCGTTGTTTTCCTCATTGGTATACTTGCACTCACCTGTGTGCTGGTCGTACTTGAACGCCACCTTTCGGCAACCATACTTGTATTTGCTATCGGTGCGGTAATGCTGTTTGTCGGCGGACTTCAGAAAAGGTATATAATCGGCGGCGGCATCGCGGGTGTATTGGCGATTGTGGCGGCGGTGGTTACGGGCGTAGTAAGTTACGCATCCGACCGTATTAAGTACTGGCGCGACCCGTGGCTTGCCCCGACGGGTGAGGGATTTCAGACTATACAGTCACTGCTTGCTATTGGTTCGGGCGGAATACTCGGACGCGGTATAGGTCAGTCGCGGCAGAAGTATCTTTGGGTGCCTGAACCTCATAACGATTTTATTTTTGCTATTGTGTGCGAGGAACTCGGTCTTATCGGTGCAATGTTTATCGTTGTGCTTTTCGCACTTCTTGTCTGGCGCGGTTTTACCATTGCTATGCGCGCACCCGATAAATTCGGTGCATTGCTCAGTATCGGTCTTACCTTTCAGGTAGGTCTTCAGGCTATGCTTAATATATGGGTTGTTACAAATACGATACCGAATACGGGTATCAGTCTTCCGTTTTTCAGTTATGGCGGAACATCGCTTATGATTTTGCTTGCCGAAATGGGAATTGTGCTCTCGGTTTCGCGCGCGGCAAATGTTGAAAAATAATCACATAAAGGAGAACTTCCTATGCGGATTCTTTTTGCGGGCGGCGGTACCGCGGGTCACATAAATCCTGCGCTTGCCGTTGCTGGATATATAAAAGAACATCATCCCGATGCTCAGATTAGTTATATCGGCACACGCGATAAACTTGAGGCACGCCTTGTGCCCGAAAAGGGTTATGACTTTTATTCCATTGATGTTGCAGGTTTTCAGCGCCGCATATCGGTTCAGAATATCGGCAGAAATATTTCGGCGGTAAAAAAGATGTTTACCTCGTCTGTAGAGGCACGCCGTCTTATTAAACAAATTAACCCCGATGTCGTTGTCGGTACAGGCGGATATGTAAGCGGTCCTGTACTTCGTGAGGCGGCAAAACTCGGGTTTAAGACCGCAATCCACGAACAAAACGCTTTCCCAGGTGTTACAACCAAGATGCTCTGTCCCAAGGTGGACAGGATTATGCTTGCTATGCCCGATGCACAAAGGCATCTTAAACTTGATAAAACCCCTGTTATTACGGGCAATCCCGTAAGGGGTGAACTGTTACAGATGTCGCGTGAGGAAGCACGCAAAAAACTCAACCTTGACGACAGACCGCTGATACTTTCGTTTGGTGGCTCGCTTGGTGCAAGGATGGTAAACGATGCGGTTTGCGACCTGATTAGGTGGCATAACGGTACGGGCAAGTTCTATCATATACACGGCACAGGTAAGGTTGGTTATCAGGCTGTAAAGGAAAAACTCGGTGACAGTCTGTCTGCGGAGATAACGGTTCGCGAATATATCGACGATATGGATGTTTGTATGGCGGCGGCAGACCTTGTTATTTGCCGCGCGGGTGCAATAACACTCAGTGAACTTCAGGCGTGTGCTAAACCGTCGGTGCTTATCCCATCGCCGTATGTTGCTGAAAATCATCAGTACCATAACGCAATGGCCCTTAAAAGGAGCGGTGCGGCAGAGGTTATTGTAGAAAAAGACCTGACGGGTGAAAAACTTATCGATACCGTCAGCAAACTTATTGAAAATAAACCAAGACTTGACACGATGTCAAAGGCGGCACAGAAAAGTGCAATTATTGATGCAAATGAGCGCATTTATGAGGTTATAATGCAACTTTATACCGCACATAAATAAATATTAGCAAAACACCGCCGTCGGCATAGTATGAAATGTATTGTATTTTACATTTGCTATGTTGATGGGGGTTTGGATATGCCAAAATTATATATAAGCGGCGGTAACAGACTTAACGGTGAAACCGATATACAGGGTGCCAAGAACAGTGTGTTGCCCGTACTTGCCGCAACGCTTTTGTGCCGAAAACAGTGTGTTGTGCATAACTGTGCCAGACTTTCGGATGTTGCGGTTTCGGTGCGTATTCTTGAACATCTTGGCTGTCGGTGCAAGGTCGAGGATAATACAGTTATCGTCGATACTCCCGATTCGGGCGGTTGCGATATACCCGATGACCTTATGCGTGAGATGCGCTCGTCAATTGTTTTTCTCGGCGCTATACTCGGGCGCAGAGGCAAGGCGGTTATAAGCAGTCCCGGTGGGTGTGAGTTAGGTCCCCGACCTATTGACCTGCATATATGTGCACTTAAAAAACTCGGTGCCGATATAAGGGAAGAGGGCGGATACCTTTACTGTGATGCAAAAGACGGACTTAAAGGTGCCGAAATCACACTTTCTTTTCCAAGCGTAGGAGCCACCGAAAATATAATACTTGCGTCGGCGCTTGCAAGGGGAAAGACCGTGATACATAATGCGGCGCGCGAACCCGAAATAAGCGACCTTGCCGATTTTCTTAATAAAGCGGGTGCAAGGATATACGGTTGCGGGTCTGATACGGTGCAGGTGTACGGTGTGGATGAGATAGGCGGCGCAGAGCACAGTATAATCCCCGACAGGATAGTCGCGGCTACATATATGTCGGCGGCGGCTATTACGGGCGGCAGTATCACACTTAATAATGTTATGCCGTCACATCTTGTTTCGGTAATTTCGGTCTTTCGCGATGCGGGGTGCGATGTCACCGCGCACGGCAGAGCAATGCATATCGAATCACCAAACAGGCTTAACCGTGTGCCTACGGTAAGGACACTCGTACATCCCGGTTTTCCGACCGATGCGGGACCTGTCGTTCTTGCGATGCTTACAGTTGCACAGGGTACGACGGTGTTTGCTGAAAACATTTTTCAAAGTCGGTTCAGATACATTGATGAACTAAAACGCCTTGGCGCACATATCAAAACAGAGGGCAATGTTGCAATTGTTGAGGGCGTCAGATCACTTTCGGGTGCGGCGTGTGAATGTACTGACCTGCGCGGCGGTGCGGCGCTTGTTGTGGGAGCGCTTGCGGCTGAGGGTACTACGGTTATAGATAAGATACATCATATCAAGCGCGGTTATGAAGATATTGATAAAAGACTTCAGATGCTTGGTGCCAGTATATATGAGGAAGAATAAAAAGGGGGAAGTGCATTGAAAACTACAGGTGAAGAAACCGCAAAAAAGAAAAAAGGCAAAAAGCGGCGTAAAGGCGCGGTTAAGGCGGGAATAACCGTATTTCTTGTTCTTGCGGTAACGGTAGGTGCGCTTTTCGGTTTTTACTATATTTTTCCTGTAAAAAGTGTTACCGTCGTCGGTAGCGATATTTATACCGATAAACAGTTGATAAAGGCAAGCGGTATCGACTCAAAGGATAATGTTTTGCTTGTGTCACAGGAATCGGTAGAGAAAAAAATACGCAAAAAACTTCCGTATGTTGACAGTGTAGTTATTGAGCGCAAATTGCCCGACGGTATAAAGATAAAGGTTAAGGATGCCACCGAATACGCGGCATTTAAGGTTAAGAATAAATATTACGCGGTAAGCGAGCGCGGTTATGTACTTAATATATATCATACCGCGCCCGAAAACGCGACCGAGGTAATCTGCCCCGACCAATCGGTTTCGTGCAAGGTCGGTCAGCAGATAGTATTCAGTAAAGAAAATGCAAAGTCGAACTGTCAGGAACTGTTTAAACTGCTCGGTGAAAATGGAATAGCAATAAACAGTATCGATGTTTCAAATCCTGTCAGTCTTACTGCCACGATTGAGGGCAGGTTCAAAGTCCTTTTCGGCACAAGCGCCGACCTTGATAAAAAGGTTGCCCACCTTGCGGGTATGTGTTCAAGCATTGACCGCGACAAAACAGGAAAGATTAACCTGAGTATGTGGACAAGCGAAAAAACCGAAGGAAGTTTTGTCGAGGGGGAATTTGAGTAAAATTGCCGAAAAACGCGATTTTTTTTGCGAGTTTCAGTTCATTTGAAAAAAATATTACAAAATTGTAATAAAAGTGTTGAAATTTCGCAAAGTATGTGTTATCATCTAAAATGTAATGTGTTGAGCAAATAAAAAAGATACATAAATACGGAGGAATTAAAAATGCCATTTGAAGTTGCAGAAGAAATGGAAAATGTAGTACAGATTAAGGTCGTAGGTGCCGGCGGCGGCGGCGGTAACGCTATAAACCGAATGGTTGCGGCAGGTGTTCGCGGTGTTGAATTTATCGCAGTTAACACCGATAAGGCGGCACTCTTCCTTTCAAAGGCCGACCAGAAAATACAGATTGGTGAAAAATCGTCTAACGGTATGGG
>JAZREH010000224.1:0-4073 GCA_045660705.1 Acutalibacteraceae bacterium | reverse complement strand
GCTCTCTCAATTGAGGTTGCTGACAGTGAGATAGTTAAGCGTATGTCCGGCAGACGCGTTTGCGAAAAATGCGGGGCAAGTTATCACACTGAATATAAGAAACCCGCTAAAGAGGGCGTATGCAATCTTTGTGAGGGCAATCTTGTTATCCGTAAGGATGATGAACCCGAGACTGTTAAGAACAGACTTGATGTTTATCACGAGCAGACTGAACCTTTAAAAGATTACTACAGAAACTGCGGTAAACTTTTGTGCGTTGAAGGACAGGACGAAGTGGCTGATACCACTGCTCTGGTTCTTGCCGCACTTGCGGAGATTTAGTTTATGATAGTGCTTAAAAACGGCCGCGAGCTCAAAATTATGAGAGAGGCTTGCAGAATATCGGCCGGAGCATTACAAACAGTAGGTAAGGCGATAGAGCCCGGCGTAACAACTGCCGAGCTTGACAGGTTAGCCGAACAGTATATAAGAAGTCAGGGCGCAGTTCCGAACTTCAAAAACTATCAAGGCTATCCTGCCACCGCCTGTATATCTATCAACAACGAGGTAATTCACGGCATACCCTCAAGCAAGCGCAGAATTGAGTCGGGCGACATCGTAAGTGTCGACCTCGGCGCAAAATTTGACGGGTATCACGGCGACAATGCTGCTACTTTTGCCTGCGGCGATATCTCCTGCGAGGCAAAGCGGCTGATGGACACGACGCGCGAAAGCCTTTACGAAGGCATAAAGGCGGCGTGTGCGGGCGGCAGGGTCGGCGATATCAGTAGCGCTGTTCAAAGGTATGTTGAAGCAGCAGGTTTCTCGGTGGTCCGCAAATTTGTGGGTCACGGAATCGGAACCGAACTGCACGAAGCGCCCGAAGTACCTAATTTCGGCACCCCATCACGCGGGGTTCGCCTGATGCCCGGTATGACCCTTGCAATCGAACCTATGGTAAATATGGGTTCGTATGATGTAAAGATTATGCCGGACGGCTGGACTGTTCTGACAAAGGACGGGTCCCTTTCAGCCCACTTTGAGCATACAATCGTAATAACCCCCGACGGTCCGCAGATTATGACTGTGGCAGAGGTGTGATATGGTTGGAAGAATAGTGTGTTCAAGGGCGGGACGCGATAAGGGAAAGTTTATGGTGGTCGTTGGAAACCGCGGAAAGGAAGTTCTCGTCTGTGACGGGAAAGAACGTCCGCTTTCGCGCCCGAAACCGAAAAACATTAAACATCTTGCTGTTACAAACAGCAGTCTTGAGGAAAAGCAGTTCGCGACCGACAGGTCGCTGCGCCGCGCACTGGCACAGTACCGAGGTGCGGCAGAGCGTTAAGGAGCAAAATACAATGTCGAAATCAGATATGATAGAACTTGAGGGAACCGTTGTTGAGGCTATGCCAAATACAATGTTCAAGGTAGAAATTCAAGGCGGACACACAATCCTTGCCCATATATCGGGAAAACTTCGTATGAACTTCATAAGAATTCTCCCCGGTGATAAGGTAACGGTTGAGATGTCCCCGTACGACCTGTCAAAGGGACGCATAACATGGCGTTCTAAATAAGCAGGCACAATTTATGAGGAGGTAAAATCCAAATGAAAGTCAGACCTTCTGTAAAAAAGATTTGCGAAAAATGCAAAATCATCAAGCGTAAGGGAAAAATCATGGTTATCTGTGAAAACCCGAAACACAAACAACGTCAGGGTTAATTACGCTTTACATTAAAATGGAGGTGCTTTGATAAATGGCACGTATTGCTGGTGTTGACCTTCCGAACGAGAAGCGCGTCGAAATCGGACTCACTTATATTTTCGGAATCGGTCTTACAACATCTAAAAAAATCCTTGCTGATACCGGTATCAATCCCGATACCCGCGTTAAGGATCTTACTGACGAAGATATTTCAAAGTTGCGTGAGTATATCGACCACAACCTTCAGGTTGAAGGTGACCGTCGCCGTACCGTAGCACTGGATATCAAAAGACTTATCGAAATCGGAAGTTATCGTGGACTTCGTCATCGCAAGGGTCTGCCCGTAAGAGGTCAGCGTTCTAAGACGAATGCCCGTACCCGTAAGGGACCCAAGAGAACGATAGCCAATAAGAAGAAGTAAGCAGGAGGAGATTATATGGCTACTGCAAAAGCAAAGGGCACGGCAAACCGCCGTCGCCGCGAAAAGAAAAATATTGAACGTGGTGCCGCACATATCCAGTCGACCTTCAACAACACAATAGTTACTATTACCGATACTCAGGGTAACGCTCTTTCGTGGGCATCTGCCGGCGAACTCGGATTCCGTGGTTCTAAAAAGTCCACTCCTTTCGCAGCACAGAGCGCAGCCGAAATGGCAGCGAAAGCCGCTATGGAGCACGGTCTTAAGACTGTTGAAGTTTTCGTTAAGGGTCCGGGCGCAGGTCGTGAAGCCGCTATCCGCGCTTTACAGTCCGCAGGTCTTGAGGTTAGCATGATTAAAGATGTTACCCCGATTCCGCACAATGGCTGCCGTCCTCCCAAGAGAAGACGCGTTTAATATTATTGGAGGTGTAACAGATGGCAAGATATACTGGAGCAGTATGCAGACTTTGCCGCCGCGAGGGTCAGAAATTGTTCCTCAAGGGCGAACGCTGCTATTCTGATAAGTGTTCCGTAGGAATCAGAGGCTATGCTCCCGGCCAGCACGGTCAGGGCAGAAAGAAGTCTACTGAATACGGTGATCAGCTTCGTGCGAAGCAGACCGCAAGACGTTTCTATGGCGTACAGGAAAATCAGTTCCATCATTACTTTGAGGTTGCTGAGAGAAAGCAGGGCGTTACCGGTGACAACCTGTTAAAGATTCTTGAAAGCCGTCTTGATAATGTAGTTTACAGAGTAGGTTTCGCTTCTTCGAGAGCCGAAGCAAGACAACTTGTTGGTCACGGTCACTTTGAGGTGAACGGCAAGCGCGTTGATATCGCTTCTTATCTTTTGAAGGCTGGCGATGTTGTTTCGATTTGCGAAAAGAGCCGCAGCAGTGAGAAAATCAAGGCTGTTCTCGAAGCAAACGGTTCTAAGCCCACTCCCGAGTGGATAACTGTTGACCGCGAAGCACTCAGTGCAAAGGTTGAGAGTCTTCCCACACGTGAGCAGATTGAGGCTCCCGTTGACGAGCAACTTATCGTCGAATTCTACTCAAGGTAATAACTTTTTACCTTGGCACTTTTGTCCGCCGTACTGGACAGATGTTGCATAAAAAATATTACAGTGCGGAGAAATGGAGCTTTTAAATGATAGAAATTGAAAAGCCCAGAATTGATACTGTCGAGATTACTGCTGACGGTACCTACGGCAAATTCGTAATGGAGCCGCTTGAGCGCGGTTATGCCACCACACTCGGTAACAGTATGAGAAGGGTACTCCTTTCGATACTCCCCGGTGTTGCGATTACATCTGTTAAGATTGACGGTGTTGTTCACGAATTCTCCACCATTCCCGGTGTTAAAGAAGATGTGACCGAAATCATCCTGAATCTTAAGGGACTTATCGCAAAGTTGCACAGCGACACCTCAAAGAAGATTTACATTGAGGCTGAGGGTGCAGGCGTAATTACTGCCGCTTCTATTAAGGCAGATTCCGAAGTAGAAATTCTTAATCCGGATATGTATATCGCTACGCTTGACGAGGGCGCTAAACTCAATATGGAGATGACCCTCGATAAGGGCAGAGGTTATGTACCGGCCGATCAAAATAAGCCGGCACAGAATGTAATCGGTGTTATTCCGATAGATTCTATTTACACACCTGTTCTTAAGGCTAATTTCACGGTTGACAACACCCGTGTCGGTAATGTTACCGATAAGGGTAAGCTCACCCTTGAGGTTTGGACCGACGGTTCAATGAGAGCTAATGAGGCTATTTCGCTTTCGGCGAAAATCCTTATCGAGCACTTTGAACTCTTCCTCGATTTGACCGAGGGCGTAAGCGAAACCGAAAGCATAATGGCAGAAAAGAACGATACCGCTGTGTCAAAGGTTCTCGACCTTACGATTGATGAACTTGACCTTTCGGTAAGAAGTTTCAACTGCTTAAAGCGCGCCGGAATCA
>JAZREH010000223.1:0-2852 GCA_045660705.1 Acutalibacteraceae bacterium | reverse complement strand
ATCAACGCCATATAACAGGTGTTTTTAACGCTCCTCATACAGAAGATGTTGAAAAGGCGGTAGAAACTGCAAAAAAATCTAAAAACTATGACCCGAAAACTACAGAAATTGCTTTTTTCGGCGGTAGTTTTACGGCGATAAACCGTAATTATATGACCGAACTTTTAAAGACTGCATCGGTTTTTGTAAAAAACGGTACGGTATGCGGAATACGGATATCCACCCGCCCCGATGCGGTGGACAGTGAGGTATTAAAATTACTTAAAGAATATGGCGTTACCGCGATTGAACTCGGCGCACAGAGTCTTGATGACAGGGTGCTTACTATGAATAATCGCGGACACTGTGCTAAGGATGTTGCATGCGCGTCGGCACTTATCAGGGAAAGCGGTTTTGAACTCGGACTTCAGATGATGACGGGACTTTACGGCGATGACGATGAAACCGCCCTTAAAACGGTGCAAAAAATAATTGAAATAAAGCCCGATACGGTGCGGATTTATCCCACAATCGTTTTAAAGGATACCGACCTTGCCGCCCTCTATGCCGACGGCATATATAAACCGCAATCATTAGATAGCGCGGTAAACCTTGCCGCAAAAATGCTTCTATTGTTTGAGTCGGCGGGTGTGCGTGTTATTCGTCTTGGGCTTCATTCGATTGAAAACAGCGCATACATAGCGGGTCCGTGGCATCCCGCGTTCAGCGAACTTTGCCAATCCAAAATATATTATGAAAAAGCGAGAGAAATCCTTTGCGAAAAGGGAAGTTATGACCTTTTCGTAAATAAATCGTCGGTTTCAAAGATGACAGGTCAAAAGCGTATAAATCTTATAAAACTTGCCGAAAGCGGTTACAGTTGTAGGGTTTTAACCGATGACTCGCTTTTAAACTTCGAAGTAAGAGCAGAAAGGAGAGTGGAGTAACCGTGTTACTCAGTTCAATTCAGATACAGGGTTTTAAATCCTTTGCTGATAAGACCGTACTTAAATTCGGTCGCGGTATAACCGCCGTTGTCGGCCCTAACGGAAGCGGTAAAAGTAACATTTCCGATGCCGTAAGATGGGTTTTGGGTGAACAGTCTACCAAAAGTCTGCGCGGTCAGTCGATGGAGGATGTAATCTTCGGCGGTACCGATAATCGCCGCCCGCACGGTTTTTGTGAGGTTACTCTTAATATAGATAATGCCGACCGAACACTTAATTTTGATAACGATTTTGTTTCGGTTACGCGCCGCTACTACCGTTCGCACGAAAGCGAGTATCTTATAAACAATGTTGCGGTACGCCTTAAAGATGTGCACGAACTGTTTATGGATACGGGTCTTGGTCGTGACGGATACTCGATGATAGGTCAGGGCAAGATCGATAATATCATCAGTACTAAATCTGACGAGCGCCGCGATATTTTCGAGGAAGCATCGGGAATTTCAAAGTACCGTTACCGTAAAACCGAGGCTGAAAGAAAACTTTCTGCTGCTGAGGATAATCTTCTGCGCCTTAAGGACATTATGGACGAGTTGGAGGCGCGTGTCGGTCCCTTGGCGGAACAGAGCCGAAAGGCGGAAAAGTTCCTCGAACTTGCTCAAAGTAAAAAGGAACTTGAAATCGGTCTGTGGCTTTATACGCTTGACAATTCAAAAGAGGCGTTGCGCGCACACGAAAGTAAAATTGCCGCCGCCGAACTTAAATACCGCGAAATCGAAAACGCACTTTCCGATTTTGACAGTGAGGCTGAAAAGAATACCGCCGAATTTGCCCGACTTACGGGTGAAATCGAAAACGAGCGCACAGCGATTTCTGCCGCTAATGAGCGTATCGTTATGCTTAGCGGTAATATAACCGTTCTTAATAACGATATTCAGCATAATAATGAGGATATCGAAAGACTCCGTAACGAGCGTGCGGCACTTGATACCACCGATGCCGCGGCACGTCAGGATATTGAGGATAAGCGCCGCGCGGCAGAGGAAAAACAGACACAGCGTGATATGCTCGGTCAAAGCCTTGCCGAACTTGAAGAACAACTGAATAAACTTCTGTCGGACAGCGAAAGCATTTCGCGTAAGATTGAAGAACAGGTGCGTACACTTAACGCGCTTTCTACCAAAAGTGCAGACCTTCGTGTTGAAATGATGTCGGCAAACACCGCAATCGGTGAAATTGCGGCGCGCCGTGATGCGGTTGACGCACTTATCGAACAAAACAGCGCCGAACTTGAGAAGCATCAGTCCGACTTTGCCGAAACTGAGCAGTTGCTTGACAAGATTGAGGATACCGTTACCTCCTGCACCAACGCACTAAAAGGCTATGAACTGCGTAAACAGAGCCGAGAGGAAACGGTTAACACTTTGCGCTGTGAATGTGACGAACTTCGCCTTGATATTGAGGCAAAGCGCCGTCGCGTGCAGATACTTACCGAACTTGAAAATAATATGGAGGGCTTTTCTCACGCCGTTAAATCGGTGATGGGAGAGTCTGAAAAGGGAACACTTCGCGGTATCCACGGTACCGTTGCCAAGATAATAACGGTTGATAAAAAGTATACCGTTGCGGTTGAAACGGCTCTTTCAAACGCGATACAGAATATCGTTGTAGAAACCGAAGCCGATGCTAAACGCGCCATTAACTTCCTTAAAAATTCCGGCGGCGGTCGTGCGACATTTTTGCCCGTATCTTCGATTGTTGCCCGCGAATTTAAGGAGCACGGCTTTGAGGATATGTTCGGCTATGTCGGTATCGCAAGCGACCTCGTTAAGGTTGACGAAAAGTACCGTGAAATCATAAAATATCTGCTTGGCGGCGCCGTTGTTACCGAGGATATTGATAGCGCGGTTACTATTGCTAAAAAAT
>JAZREH010000222.1:0-18254 GCA_045660705.1 Acutalibacteraceae bacterium | reverse complement strand
GGTATGAACATCCTTGCGACTGTTGATAGCACAACCGCCGACGTCAACGGTTCTGCTATAAAACGTGTGCCCTCGGTAATACTTCTTTCCGACGGCGCACCGACCTATTCTTCGGATTCGCAAAGTTGGTGGTCTCCTGACAATAACAACGATGACGGTTCGGGTAGCAACCCTTATGCCGGTAACGGTATGAAGGCTATTATGACAGGTTCTTATATGAAATCTGCCATTGACCGTAAATACGGCGTTGAGGGTACCGCCCATTCGACCAAGGTATATACCATTGGTATGGGTATTACAAACCTTGATACAAACTCTAAAAACCTTGCATATATGACCCTTGACCCCGCAAGATATTGGAACGATAACGATGTTACCAATTCTATGAAGACTACTATCAAGGGATACTGGAATACCTACACCTCGAACAACAACACAGGTACTCCCTCGGTTCAGGTAAACAGTAACGATACATATACCCTCCGCCACCCGACAACGGGATATGACCTTGACCCACAGGACGGTTGGGACTGGGTTGACGGATACTACGATGCAGATAATGCATCGGCGGTTGTTGATGTATTTGATACACTTGTTTCAAACATTTCGATATCCGCGGCACAGGTGCCCACCGAAATCAAGGGCGGCGACCCCATTACCGACGGTTATATTACATATACCGACCCCATTGGCAGATATATGCAGGTAAAGGATGTAAAATCTATTATATATGCAGGTATCGTATTTGAACAGAAGTCGGTAAATAATGGCAAATACACCTTTAGCGGTGAGGTTCACAGCCCTGTTTACGGTGACCGTAATATCAGCGAAATCGATATTACCGTAACCGAGGACCAAAACGGCGACCAGACCCTTGTTATAAGGATTCCCGCGTCGATTATTCCGCTTCGTGTAAATGAAGTTACGCTTAATGCCGACGGTACGGTAAAGACACATACCAACAACGGCGCACTCCCTGCAAGGGTTGTTTACTCGGTAGGTATGAACCCCGAAATTGTAAAATATTCTGATTCGGGTAAGGCGTATATTGACGGCAGTCTTATCGACCCTGAATACCTTGCCAATAACACTAACGACGATGGTACTATAAACTTTTACAGCAACCTGTTTACGGGAAATAACATTATGCACGACCATACCGTGGGCGATGCAACTGTTGAGTTTGAACCGTCGCACACCAACCCGTTCTACTATATCCTTGAGGATATGCCGATTTATAAGGATGCACAGTTTAGGAATCAGGTTACCGCATCCGAGGGTATCAACGATAATACTACATATTATTACAAGGAAGAATTCTATCACGGTGCCTCGACCGAGGTCATCGCTATTGAGCGTACAGGCGCACAGCTTAAAAAGACAACCATAAAAGCGGGTGCTGACGGATATCTTTACAGGGCGGCGGGTTCACCGCGTACCAACCGTATCCTTGAATTTGAGGGTAAAAAGGGCATTAATGCAACCCATACGGCGGAGGCGTTCTATGTTCCCCAATTCCAGTACGCCGAAAACAGCACCAACGCGTACGAGGGAAAATTTGTTGTATACCACGGAAATAACGGTCTTGCCACCTTTGCGCTTGGCGGCAATCTGCAGATAAGCAAAACCGTACAGACTGCCGAGGGTCTTAACGCTCCCGATACCGCCTTTAAGTTTACACTTGACCTTGACGGTGACAATGTAAATCAGGGTGAGTTCAGGTATGTAACTATTGATGCACAGCATCAAAAGGTAGGCGAGGGCACAGTTTCTAAAAATTCGCCCGATATATACCTTAAAGACGGACAGACTGCAACGGTTTACGGTCTGCCGCCCGAAACGGAATATGAGGTTGTTGAAACTTCGGTTGACGGATTTACTACCGAGTCGGAGGGTGCAACGGGCACCATCTCTGTCGGTCAGACAAGTATTGCCAAATTCACCAACACATACCGTGTTGCACCTCTTACATTCAGCGGTCGTCTTACAGGAACGAAACGCCTTGTCGGACGCAACTGGCAAAACGGCGATTCCTTTACTTTCCATATAAACAACTATAATAACGCGCCACTGCCGCAAAACAGTGTTGTTATTGTAACCGAACCCGACCAAAACGGCGGAACGGACGCCACATTTGATTTCGGTAATATTGAATTTACCGCCCCAGGCGTATACCGTTATACTATTTATGAGCAGGAGCCTCAAAACGACGCGTATCTTGCGGGTATGTCCTATTCAAGAGCGCTGTACCGCCTTGTTGTAACGATTGTTGACAACGGCAACGGTACGCTTTCGGTTGACGAATCGGCAACACAGATTCAAAAACTGTATGACGATGATGCAAATACCCTGTTTACATACGGTCAAAATAACGAGATTGTTATGAATGAGGGTCAGCAGGCACCCGACGATATTATCTTCACCAACAAATTCGAGGTTGGCTCGGTCATTCGTGTTCCCGTTGCACTTAAGGAATACACCGACAATTCGGGTATGAATCCGCTGGTTTCGGGTATGTTTAACTTCAAATTTGAAGCGGTTGGATACAGTGTCGATGGCGGCACTATGGTGAAGGACATTTCAAAAGTGCCGATGCCCGCAGGTGCGGTAAACGGTGCTGTAACCACCGCAAACGAGGGTAGAAACATCACATTCCCGTCGGTTGAGTTTGAGCAGAACGACATCCCAGCAGATGCCTCCTCCGTCACATTTACATATAAGATGAGCGAGGTTATCCCGACAAACCCCGTATACGGAATGTCATATGACAGTAATGTATATACAATCAATGTTACCGTTTCGGTCGACGCCGTAAACGGCACGCTTGTTGTTAATTCGGTTTACCCGAATAATGAGCATATAGTAACCTTTAAAAACACCTATACACACGACCCGATTACTGCCACAATTAACGGTAATAAGACCTTAAATGGCAGAAATATGAACAGCGGCGAGTTCGAGTTCAGCCTTGTCGGTGCTGATGCGGCAACCAATCTTGCGGTGCGCGAGGGCGTTGTGGTTGTCCCTGCAAGTACCGTTTCGGCAGCAGCCGCAAACGACGGTGTTGCTGCCCCGTTTGCCTTTGAGAATATTAAGTTTACAAAGGCGGGCACCTATAAATTCAATGTAAGTGAGATTGCGGGTCAGATTCCTGCAATCACCTATGATGACAGAACGGTTGCAGTCACCGTCGTAATTGACGATGCTGACGGCAACGGCAAACTTGAAGTTTCGTCGGTTACATACTCTAACGGCAAAAATGCGGCAGAGTTTGTTAACACCTATACTACCAAGTTTGTAGGAAACGGTGTCGACCTTGTGGGTACTAAAAACCTTACGGGCAAGACACTTCTTGACGGTGAGTTCTTCTTTGACATTACCGAGTATGTAAACGGCACAAAGACGGGTGAGCATCTTGTTTCGCACGCTAAGGATACCGAAGCCGATAACGACGGCGTATATTCGGGTGCGATAACATTCCTTGAAGATGTTAAGTATAGCGAAGCGGGCGTTTATGAATATGTTATAAACGAGCAGATTCCTGCGGTAGAGGTCGGCGGTACTACATATGACAAGACCTACTATCGCTTTACCGTAACGGTCGAAGATGTTGGTTTTGTCGGTGAACTTAAGGTTACCGATAAAAAACTTGAAATATTCAAAAACAATGCTTGGACAGCGTATGACGGTTCGGTTACATTCACCAATACATACATTCCCGAAAATGCCGAAGCCGAACTTCCGCTTATAAAGAAGATAATCGCGGGTGAGCGCTCTTCGGGACTTAAAGCCGGTGAGTTTGATTTTGAACTTATAAAGGTTTCCGAATCGGTACAGGGGGGTATGGTACTTCCTGCAACTACCGTTGTATCAAATAATGCTGACGGCAGGGTTATCTTTGATAAGATAACATTCACCAAGGCGGGAACTTACACCGTTAAGGTTAAAGAGATTGTTCCCGAAGATGCCGAAAAAATATCAGGTATCACCTACAGTACACAGGAAATCACCGCAACATATACCGTTGTCGATGACCGTACAGGCGAACTTGTCGCAACACTTACCCATGTAAACGGCGGTAACAGTATTATAAATAACTATACAGCCACCCCTGCTGAGGTTGAACTTAAAATAACCAAGAAACTTGAGGGTCGTAACTGGCTGTCAACCGATAAGTTTGATTTTGAGGTTGTTGTTCTTGACCCCGCGACACAAAAGGCGTTAGAGGACGGCAGAATCGAATTCCCGCACGATGAACAAAGCGGCGCGATTGATACCAAGACCATCGATGACGAGGGCGAGGTTATCACAGGTAAAATCAAGATTTACGGTGCAGGCACCTATAAGTTTGTCGTTCGCGAAATTACGGGCGATATCGCGGGTGTTCACTATGATTCAACACCGTGCGAAATTACTATTGTTGCAACCGATAACAGTCAGACTGCGAACATTGATACCGCTATCACCGTTATGAAGGGTAATACTCAGGTACAGGGTCTGACGATGGAGTTTGTCAATGTTTACGATGCCGCATCAACCGAAATCTCGGGACACGACAACCTGTGGGTAAAGAAAACCTTTACAGGTCGCGCAAATGATGAGTGGCTTGACACCGACAAGTTTGAATTTGAACTGCGTGCCAAAGGTGATTTTACTGTGGAGGCAGTTACAAACGGCGATGTCGAGATGCCGTCTAACACAATACTTACCGTAACCAATGCAAACAAGGCACACGCCCACTTTGGAAATATTATCTTCCACGAGAAGGGAACATTCCATTTCGGCATCAAGGAAGTTGTCGGTAGTATCAAGGGCGTTAACTACGATACCGAAGAACGGGATATCTATATTAAGGTTATCGATAACAACGAGGGTGCGCTTGTTGCTACGGTTATTGCCAATGAAAGTGACGAACTTACCTTTAATAATACCTACACACCCGATCCCGTTATACTTACGGGCAGTACAAAACTTGTTATTAACAAGGCTCTTAACGGCCGTGACTGGAAAACGGGTGATTCATTCAGATTCAGGTTAAGTCCGTTCGGGGATGTTGCACAAAACGCTATTGACTCGGGCGACATCATAATGCCGAGTAACGTTTTTGTTACTATCACAGTGGGCAGTACCGATACAGAACACGGAAAAACCGCCGCTTTCGGCGACATAACCTTTAAGAAGGCGGGTGCCTATGTATTCAAGATAACCGAGGAAGTAGGCAACGACCCCAAAATCACCTACGATTCACATACCTACTATGTTACGGCTACCGTCACCGATAATTATCAGACGGGTAAGTTAGAGGTTACCGTTAGCACACAGGGTTCAAATACATTTGTAAACACCTATAATCCCGACCCTGTAAAGACGGGTATTACACTTTACAAGGAAATCGTCGGTGACCGTACACTTGGTGCTGACGAGTTTGAGTTCAGTATTATCGCCAAGACCCCTGGCGCGCCGATGCCCGTCAGAACAACCGTAAGCAACGATGCAAGCGGTCTTGTCAATTTTGGCGAAATAACCTTTAATGCGGCAGGTACATATGAATACACCGTTACCGAAATTGTCGGCAGTATCCCAGGTATAACCTACGATACCGCACCAAGAACGGTAACAGTTAAAGTTACATATGACAGTGAACACGGTGTTTTTGCGGCACAGACTACATACCCCGCTAACAGAACATTCAAAAATGAATACAACGCGGCGGCAAGTGAGCCCGTAACCATTACCGCAAAGAAAACTGTGAAAGCCAGCGACGGCAACAGTTACAGGCTTGAAAGCGGCAAATTCTTCTTTACTATTGAGGGAAGTGACGGTGCCCCGATGCCAAGTGTTACAAGGGTCACCTGTGACGCAAAGGGAAATATCGACTTTGGTAGTATCACATTTACCGAAAAGGGTGATTATGAATACACCATTCGCGAGGAGCAGGGTAACCTTGGCGGAATGACCTATGATGGCGCCGTTTACACCTTCAAGGTTAAGGTTACAAACAATGTAAAACTCGGTAAACTTGAAACCGAAACCACCCTTAAAAAGGATGGTGACAACAAGACCGAGATTCTGTTCGAAAATACCTATAACCCCGAAAAGACCTCGGCGACAATCTTCGGTAAAAAGGTCCTTGACAGTGAGTACAAGAGCCTTGATGCAGGCGCGTTCCGGTTTAAACTTTTAGCAATAACGGCTGATGCCCCGATGCCGAGCAGCGATACCGTCACCAATACCGCATCGGGTGCCTTCCAGTTCGGCGATATCGAATACATCAAGGTTGGCATCTACAGGTACAGGGTTACCGAGGTTGACCTCGGTGCTGACGGTTACGTATATGACGGAACAAGGTATGATGTCACCGTTACCGTTACCGATAACAATGCGGGTCAACTTGTGGCACAGGTTGACGGCGTGGGCACTGTTAACAATCCGACGGTTAAGTTTGTAAACACCTATACTCCTGACCCAGTAAAGGCAGGTGTTAAGGTCGAAAAGAAGATAAGCGGTGACCGTACACTCGCCGCGGATGAGTTTGAGTTTACTATATCCGCCGTAACCGCGGGTGCACCGATGCCAAACAAGACAACAGTAAAGAATGCCGCAAACGGTGAGGTTGACTTTGGCGACATCACCTTTACTCAAAAGGGCACATATGTATACACTGTTTCGGAAAAACAGGGAAGTATCGCGGGTATAACCTATGACACCGTTCCTGTAACCGTAACAGTTGCGGTTACGCCAAATACCGCGGATGGCACCCTTTCGACCGTGGTTTCATATGAAAAGGGCGGTCAGACGGGTAAGACCTTTACAAACGTTTACGCGGCGGCGGCAAGTGAGCCTGTTTCGATTACCGCCAAGAAAAAGGTTACCCCAAGCAACGATAACAGGTACACAATCGAAAGCGGTAAGTTCTTCTTTACCATTGAGGGAAGCGTCGGCGCCCCGATGCCGAGTGCAACAAGGGTTACCTGTGACCGAAACGGCAATATCGACTTCGGTAGCATTACATTTACCCAAAAAGGCGATTACGAGTACACCATACGTGAGGAACAGGGTAATCTTGGTGGAATCACCTATGACGGTGCGGTTTATACTGTAAAGGTCAAGGTTACAAACAATGTAAATATCGGTAAACTTGAAACCCAGACCACCGTTATCAAGGGCACTGCTAATAAGACCGAAATCTTATTCGATAACGGATATAATCCTAAGAAGACATCTGCAATAATCTTTGGTAAAAAGACCCTTTCAAGCATCCATAAGGATATTGAGGCTGGCGAGTTCAAGTTTAAGATCGAGGCAGTAACTTCGGGTGCTCCGATGCCAAGCAGTACCACCGTTACAAATACCGCTTCGGGTGCGTTCCAGTTTGGTGATATCGAATACAAAACATTCGGCACCTATAAGTACAAGATAACCGAGGTTGCCCTTGATAAACACGGTTACAAGTATGACGATGCAGTTTATAATGTAACGGTTACCGTAACCGATGATAACGCCGGTCGACTGTCTGCACAGGTCGACGGTGTAGGTACCACCGCTAACCCCACTGTTATATTCGTTAACGAATATGCGCCCGACCCTGTTACCGTAACCCTTGGCGGCGACGGCGAATTTTCAAAGAAACTTGACGGACGCGATATCAACGACAAGGAGTTTGAGTTCGTTCTTACAAATTGTGCTGATGAACAGGATGTCCACACCGCAAAGAATGATGAGGACGGTAAGTTCGGATTCAGTTTTGAAATCAAAAAGGCGGGTACATATAAATACACGCTTACTGAAAAGAATAACGGTCTCGGCGGTGTTACTTATGACACGAACACCTATGATGTAACGGTTGAGGTTGTTGACGAAAACGGAAAACTTAAGGTTAAGAGTGTTGTATACTCGCTTGAAAACGATGAGGTTGACGAGGTTGTATTCAACAACACCTATAATGCGGAAAAAACACATAAAATCTTTACCGCAAAGAAGACCCTTAAGAACCGCAACCTTAAAGCCGATGAGTTTAAGTTCCTGCTTAAAGATAAGGACGGCAAGGTTGTTTCGACAGTAACCAATAATGCTATGGGTGAAATCACCTTCGATCGTGTTGAGTTTACCGAAACAGGCATATATAAATATACAGTTGTTGAGGAAATCGGTGCGGCAGAGGGTATAACCTATGACAAGTCCGAATATGCTATAGAGGTTGAGGTCACCGATAACGGCAAGGGCAATCTTGAGGTTACAAAGACCGAAATCACCAAGGTCGGCGAAATAAAAGCGGTCGAGAGTATTAGTTTCGAAAACACATATACTCCCGCACCTCCCGAACTTCCAAAGACGGGCGACACCGCACATCTTGGCTTGTGGCTTGCGCTGTTCTTTATCAGCGGCGGTGTGTTTGTCGGCACATCGGTATACCGCATAAAGGCAAGAAAAAATAAATAATCCTTAAAGGATAAAAACACACCCCGTAAAGTTAATCTTTACGGGGTGTGTTGTATATGTTTACTATTTAAAAAATTTATTTTTGCAGATTTCCGACAGGTCGGGGACTTCCCAAGACTTGTTAAGGTTTTCGGAAAGCCCTAAATCCTGCGGCATACGGTAGTCGGGCAGATTGTCGCGGGCGGTCAGTTCCTCACGGATTGCCTGCAGATAACGGAAACCGAATTCGTGACATGGTGAAACGTAATGACCCTCATCCCACTCGTTCCAGTTGTCGATTGCGATAAATTTACGCGCATAGGAATCTTCGGGCAGGGTGTCGGTGATTTCCTTTATTTTGCGAAGAATCGTTCTGTAAGAATCGGGGTAGGCATAAAAACTCTTTTCGGTGTAAAAATGATATCCTTGGTCAATCCATTTTTGGCTGTGGCGCGGTTTTGAATCGCGGAAACACGAAGCGACAGGAGTAAACGTCATCGGGTCGATTGCAAGTTCACGCTTAAATGCTTCTATCTGTCCGTTGATGACGGCATCCTGATTAGGAAGCATACACTCTGCATTATAAAGCGAACTGTAACCGAATGCGAAGTCGTATCCGCGTGCAATGTTGTCAACGTGGGCATCTTCAAGTTTTGTATTCGGGTCATAGCGGTACATACAGGTGCAATATGCGAAAAGCATACCGTCAAAACCGCGGGTTTTTGCGTATTCGCGGCATTTGTCAAAAAGGGCTTTTTGGTCGGCAGGGTTTTCAAAAAGAGCACGTATGCGCTGTGGATAGAATATAAACAAAACGGGTTTGTTATCTATTTTAAGGTAGTTTTCGCGCGTAAAATATGTATCAAACCAGAATGGCAAAAGATTGTTTAAAAGGTCGTCGGCGTCGGTGCCGCCCCATCGCCACTGATTTTCGTACATAATGGCAAACTTCATACAGTTTTGGTATTTTGCGTTAAAAAGCGCTTCGTGAAGTCCGTGCCCGCAACGAAGGTCATTTTCGGTTACGGGTTTGCCCTCGTTTTCTTTCAGACGGTACCAACAGTGTATAAAGCAGTTTATACCGTGCTCAACCGCCCATTTTATTTCCCAGTCGCATACTTCGGGGCTTTCCTCGTCATAGTATCCCATAAGCGGTGTGCGCTCAGGGAAATCGTGCAGGTCATCGAAACCGTCGTGCAGACCCGCCGCACCCTTTTTCCACGCGGCATAGTAATGCGCCGCGACGATTCGGTCGGAGGTGGCAGGCTGTGGCTTTGGTACATAATCGGTAAGTTTTATATTATACATACATATTTCTCCTATTTTACAATGACATATTCAATGCCAAGAATATCGGCAATTTTTGCAATTGTTTCGGCGTGGTGCCCGATACCGAGTGCATAGTGATGGGTCGGTCCCTCCATTACCCACTTTTTAATGAACTGTTTAGTGTCGGGTTCAAAAAATCCGCGCGTGTTGGTGTTGCCCGTCGGCGGAATCGGACCCGCCTTTGAGGTGCCCTCGCCAATCACAAACTTGAATTTGCCGCCTGCGGTCTGTGTGATTCCAAGCATTGTTATGGGTCCCTCTTTGATTTTGAACTCTACCGAAGCGCCGTGACCGGGTTTGCCGTGATACTTTTTAAGACTGCGAAGAATCGGTTTGCCGTCGGCAATCGCAAGGTGGTGCGGTCCGTCATGACCGACAAGTATAAAGTTTTCCGAAAAATCAAATGGGTGGAATTCCGCAAAACTTCCGCCGATGTTAAGGCGGTCCATAATAAGCATTGCGATACAGGTTTTAATATCGTATTCACCGCACATCGGAATGCCCTGTGCATTGAGGATTGAGTTTCCGACGATAAAGGTGGTCGCAACCTCGCGGTGCAGACTCTTTTCGCCACCCTCGTAATAGTAGGCAAGACCCGTCAGATTGTATTTTTCAACGAATTTGTCAAGGGCTACCGCTGTTTTTGCCGCCTGATACTTGTCGGCATCGGTAAGTTTTGATGTTACGGGGTCTGATTTTGGCTCTGGCATATCAAATTCGCGGTCAATGATTGCAATTTTTTCGCTTATTTCGTCCTCGGTTACCCCGTTATACAGTTCGATTACGTCGTCAACCTCCAAAAGCGGTATGTGCAGACCGAAAGCGGCTGAAAGTGCCGTCGGGTCGGCGTGCATATCGTACATTGCCTCCATCGTGTGACCCATAAGTCCCATTCTGGCACCCTTTAAATCGTGAAGTACCTTGGCGATGTCGCACCACTCGGTAATTTCTTTTTGGGCGTTATCGTCGTCGTACAGGGTGCCGATAATTACATCGTTAACCTTTTTGCCGAGGCGAATTGCAACGCCCGTAAATTCGGGTACCGAACAGATATTATCGTTTTCAAGTTGCATAAAGGTGTTGGCTTTTGTATAGTCAAGTGCGGCACGCGGCTGAAGTGCAACAAGCACCATCGGCAGGTTTACCTCTTTTATAATGGGAGCAAATACCGATGATGTGGCATATGTTACCATATTGCAGAACAGTACATCGACACCCGCGGCGAGTATCTTCGGTACGGCGGCATATGCCTTTTCGCTGCTGTCAATCATACCGAAGTCAATTACCTCTACCTCGTTTTTTGCGACGAGCGTGCAAAGGTCGGCGTGATAACCCATAATATTTTCATAAAGCCCCTCAAACTGTCCCCAGTAGGTGGCGTGTGCCACCGCGAATATACCGATTTTAGCGGTGCGTTTTTTCTTGCGTTCTATCATATAAATATCTCCTTTATTCTTTTATTGAGTCAAAAAAGCGGTCAAAATTTCCGCTTTCCACATCGAATTTGTGACCGCCGTCCCACAGATTAAAGGTGAAGTTACGGTCAGCGCCTGCATATTTATAGTATTTTTCGGCGCGGGATGCCTCGTCTTTCGAAAATGCGCCGTTAAAGACAGGGTCGTTTTTGCCGACATCGATTATAAGTGTCCTCGGACAGCAAAGTCCCACAACCTCGGCATCGTGGAATTTTTCCGACTGACCGCGCCATATAAAATCACCTAGGAATACGCGGTCACGGTCGTTAAACGCCGCGGCAGAGTATATGCTTTTGATTCGGGTGTCAGCGGCGGCGGTGTAAATGGAGAAAAATCCGCCGTAGGACAGTCCCATCATACCGATTTTGTCGTGATTTATTTCCTCAAAAGTGGAAATAAGGTCAATACACCGCATAATGCAGAAAATCTCAAGACCTATAATACTGATACCAAGTTTTGAAAGTTGCCCGTTTATGTGCATACGGTTAAACGGCAGGTCAAATCTTTGGAATTTTTCGCCTGTATTTATATCGAATGACCATAAAAGCAGTTGCGGTGCGAATACCGCAAACCCGTTTTCAAGGGCGCGTTTTGAAAAGTTTGAATAATTGTTTTCGCCGTACATATCACAGCAGTGTTCGGGTGTTCCGCCACCGCCGTGCTGTGCGATTACAAGGGGGAGTTTGTCGCCCGAGTTGTGCGGAATCATAAGTACGCCGTAAAACCAAAAATCGGGAATGACCTCAACGCTTATGCGGAAAATTTCGCACATATCGTCGCGACCGACCGCCTCGCGCTTGAAGTTTGGCAAACTGCTTCGGTCAAGGTCGGGTATACCTACCGCAGACATAAATTCCTTGCGGTAAAATTCGGTATTTTCCGATAACTTTTCGGGGTTTATATATCGGTCACGGCATTTTTTTGCCTCTGCTTGACCCTTTTGTATAAACGCGTAAACCGAATCAAGGTACATCTTTTTATATGGCAAACTTTTCTCTGGATTTTCGCTATAACAATTTTTTCCTTTGTAAATCACAGCAAATCACCTCTTACAGATTGACAATAGCATTTTTTAATGCTAAAATCAATGTATAAAACAAACAGTTTTACCCTTTTATTTGTATAAAATAAAGATTTTAAGGTGGTATATATGCTTTTTTCTGAAATTCGCCCGTTTGTCCGCTACGCAAGGACAATGACGGTTACAAGTGATATGCGGTATCCTGTCTTTTACCCTTATGATGCAAGACTGTTTTATGTAAAGTCGGGGCAGGGGGAGATTCAGGTTGACGGTGTAACCCTTAATATGAGCAAAGGGTGTGCCGTTGTAATCAACGCGGGTGTTAAATACCGACTTAAAACTCCTGAGGATTCGGTTACATATATCGCCGTAAATTTCGATTTTACAAGTAATCACAGCAACCGTCAGATTCCCGTTGCGCCCGCCAAAAAAGGGGAGTTTGACCCGTCACTGATAATCGAGCCGATTTCATTTGACGACCAGACGGCATTTAACCGTTTTGTGTATGTTACCGATGTTCAGAAAACCGAAAAATCGGGAGAGCGGATTATTGGCGAGTACACAAAAAAACTTATTGGTTACGATATTTCTTGCGGTTGTCTGTTAAGCGGTATTTTGGTTGAAATTCTGCGCAAAAGCAGGGCGGTACTGGCACAGGACGGCGGTGTGACACAGCAGATTCTTGATTTTATACACGAAAACTATCAGTTTCCGATAACCAATAAAACGATTGCCGAAAAATTCGGATTTCACCCGAATTATTTAAGCGTACTTATAAAAAACAGTACGGGACTGCCGATGCATAAATATATACTTCAGGTGCGCCTGCTTCACGCTACCGAACTTATTGAAACGGGCCTTTTCAGTATGAATGAGGTAGCGGAACAGTCGGGGTTTTGCGATGTTTTTTACTTCTCAAAATATTTCAAGTCAACAATGGGTACAACACCTACCGATTTCGCCAGAGGAGTACGCAAATAAATTTGAAAAAAATCTTGACAAAACCGCTGTTTGCGGATATAATTACTGATATATTGTTAAATGCTTTGACGGAATTATTGTTCCCGTTTCAGGGTTTTAGAGAGTCGGCGTTTGGTGCAAGCCGATACCCATACGGTGTGCAAGCCTCATTCCCGAGCAGAACCGCTGAAATTGTAATGGTTGTAGTAAGCGGTTACGGCGCGCCCCGT
The DNA here is from genome assembly GCA_045660705.1 of Acutalibacteraceae bacterium. Lineage (GTDB taxonomy): Bacteria > Bacillota > Clostridia > Oscillospirales > Acutalibacteraceae > UBA737. Next base: position 4,821 of record JAZREH010000222.1, on the reverse strand, counting down.
TACCACGGCGAAAAACTTGTTGGAGTTTTGTTTGAGTGACCGTTTTATATAACGGTAATCAGGGTGGTACCGCGAATTGTTTGTTCGTCCCTGATGTGAGGTGTTACACCTTGCATCGGGGTTTTATTTTTGTAAAGGAAGGTTTTATTATGAAAAACATCATCATCACCGACACTACACTTTGCCGAAAGAGTGCGCTCAGTTTTAAGGAGCGTATTGAGATTGCAAGGCTACTTGAAAGACTAAAGGTGAATGCTATTGAACTTCCCGCTATTGATAATGTAAAGTCGGATACACTGCTTGTCCGCACGATTGCATCCTTTGTAAAGGGTATAAAGATTTCGGTTTGCGCCGGTTTTACCGCACAGGGGGTAGAGTATGCTGCCGCCGCGCTTAACACCTGCACCGACCCCGAAATACGCATTGAAATGCCCGTAAGCCCTGTTGGAATGGAATATACCTGCCACAAAAAGGCACCCGCGATGATTGAACTGATAAAGCAACTTGTATCCGCCGCTAAAGAAAAATGCGCGAATGTTCAGTTTTGTGCTGTTGATGCCACCCGCGCCGAGGAATCATTCCTTGCTGATGCTATAAATACTGCGATTGAATCGGGCGCTACTGCCGTTACGGTTTGCGATACCGCCGCCGAAATGCTTCCCGACGATTTTGCGCTGTTTGTTTCTAAACTTGTTGCCGATGTACCGTCGCTTAAAACTGTTCAGTTCGGTGTTATGTGTGAGGATAAAAACTCGATGGCTACCGCGGCAAGCATTCTTGCTGTAAAGGCTGATGCCGATGCTGTAAAGGTTGCGGTTTCGGGCGGTATTGCCGACCTTGAAAGTTTTGCGGGACTTATAAAGAACTGCGGTAACACCTGCGGTTTCACCTGTGATATAAAGCAGACCGAAATGGGTCGCATAACCCGTCAGATTGCCCGTATTACCGATAATAATGCGGCAAAGGATGCACCCGCTGTGAGAAGTGACGCTGAAAACGCGATACAACTTGATGCGGGCGATGATATAAAGGCGGTTGCCGCCGCTGTTGAAACCTTGGGATACGACCTTTCGGACGAGGATATTGCCAAGGTATATGAGGAGTTCTTGAATATTGCCTCTAAAAAGCGTGTCGGTGCTAAAGAACTTGACGCCATTGTCGCAAGTACGGCACTTCAGGTTCCCCCGACATATAAACTGGTAAGTTATGTTATAAACAACGGTAATATAATTTCGTCTTCGGCACAACTGCGTATTGCTAAGGGCGACGAGGAATTTGAGGGCATCTGTATCGGTGACGGCCCCGTTGATGCGGCTTTCCGCGCGATTGAGCAGATAATCGGCAGACACTATGAACTTGACGATTTCCAGATTCAGACCGTTACCGAGGGCAGAGATTCGATGGGTTCGGCACTTGTGCGCCTGCGCGAGGGCGGAAAACTCTATTCGGGCACGGGTATTTCTACCGACATTTTGGGCGCAAGTATACGCGCATATCTCGGCGCCCTTAACAAGATTGTCTACGAGGAGGCATAATTAAATGAAACTTGCTTTTTCAACCAAGGGTTGGCATAACTGCAATTTTGAGGAATTTTGCGAGGTAGCAAAGGACCTTAAATTTCAGGGTATTGAACTGCATAACATACACAACCGCCTTTTCACCGATAAGGACGGCGCTTTTCACGATTATGCCGCCGCCGCAACGGTAAGAAAACTGTATGAACTTAAACTGAATATTCCCTGTATTGACTCGATTTGCGACTGCGGCAAGGCAGAGGAAAGGGAAGAAACCTTAAAGGAAATCCGCGATTGTATAAATATTGCAAAGAATTTAAAAATCGGCTGTGTCAGGGTACGCGCAATCGGTGACGGCGGTCAGTCTGCCGTAAAATGTGCCGAGGATATCCTGTCGGATGTACTTTCCGATGCCGAGGCGGCGGGAATTGTTATTCTGGTCGAAACATCGGGTGTGTTCAGCGATACCGCAAAACTGCGTGAGTTGTTAAATCTTTTTGCCTGCGATAATATTGCGGCGCTTTGGGATATGTATTCGACATTTTTTGTTGGTCACGAGGACAGCGAAACCACCATTAAAAACCTTGGTGCGTATGTCCGTCACGTCCATATAAAAGATGCCGAGGAAAACGACGGCAAGACCGAATTTTGCCTTATGGGTGAGGGCGCGCTTCCCGTTGAGGAAATGATGCTGGCACTTCGTTCGGTAAACTATGACGGCTTTATATCGCTTGAATGGGACCCCAAATGGTGCGAAGAACTCGACGATATGGAGATTATTTTCGCCCAGTTCATAAACTATATGAAGCAGTTTGGCGACACCTCTAAAAACGAGTCGGCGCTTTACTATAACCGCGCGCATACGGGCAAATATGTCTGGGAAAAGGACCGCCTTATCGAGGAAACCTTTTCACAGGTGCTTGACCGTATGGTTGAGGAATTCCCCGACCAGTACGCCTTTAAGTATACAACCCTTGACTATACCCGTACTTACAGTGAATTCCGCGACGATGTTGACACCTTTGCGCGCAGTCTTATTGCGCTCGGCGTAAAGGCGGGCACCCATGTTGCGGTATGGGCTTCCAATGTACCGCAGTGGTATATTGCTTTCTGGGCAACCGTTAAAATCGGTGCGGTACTTGTAACGGTAAATACCGCCTATAAAATACACGAAATCGAATACCTTTTGCGCCAGTCGGATACCCACACCCTTATTATGACCGAGGGTGCAAAGGACATAAACTACGGCGAAATCGTTGCCGAACTCTGCCCCGAACTTGCCACCCTTAAGGCGGGCAAACCCCTGCACGCAAAACGCCTGCCATTTTTGAGAAACTGTATTTCGGTTGGCTTTAAGCAGGCGGGTTGCCTTACATGGGAACAGGCGTTAGAGCGCTCGTCACAGGTACCGGTAAGCGAGGTTTACCGTATGGCGGCGGCGGTCGATAAAGACGATGTCTGCAATATGCAGTATACATCGGGTACAACGGGCTTCCCCAAGGGTGTTATGCTGACCCACTATAATGTCGTAAATAACGGTAAGTATATCGGCGACCATATGGAACTTTCCACCGCCGACCGAATGATGATACAGGTGCCGATGTTCCACTGCTTTGGAATGGTGCTTTCGATGACCGCGTCAATGACCCACGGTGCTACTATGTATCCGATACCGTACTTTTCACCGAAGCCTGCGCTCTCTTGTGTTCATAATGAGCATATCACCGCATTTAACGGCGTTCCGACCATGTTTATTGCAATGATGCAACACGCCGACTTCGCAAAGACCGACTTTTCATATATGCGTGTCGGTATAATGGCGGGTTCAAACTGCCCCGCCGACCTTATGAAAAAGGCTACCGAGGTTATGAATATGAAGGAAATCGTTTCGGTTTACGGTCAGACCGAGGCTTCCCCAGGCTGTACGATGAGCAGTTACTACGACCCGATTGATGTCCGTACCGAAACGGTAGGCAGCGCCTTTGCCAATGTCGAGTGTAAGATTGTTGACCCCGAAACGGGTCTTGATTGCCCCGATGATGTAAACGGTGAATTTGTTGCACGCGGCTATAATATAATGAAGGGTTACTATAAGATGCCCAAAGCCACCGCCGAGGCGATTGACAAGGACGGCTGGCTGCATACGGGTGACCTTGCCGCACGCGATAAGAACGGAAACTACCGTATAACGGGTCGCCTTAAGGATATGATTATAAGGGGCGGCGAAAACATCTACCCCAAAGAAATTGAGGAGTTTATATATACCTGCCCGAAGGTCAGCGATGTTCAGGTTATCGGTGTCCCCGACGAACAGTACGGCGAGGAAATTATGGCGTGTATCGTTCTTAAAAAGGGCGAGGAAATGACCGCAGACGAAATGAAGCAGTATATTGCGGCACATATGGCTCGCCATAAGGTTCCGCGTTATATCGACTTTGTCAGCAGTTTCCCGATGAACGCCGCGGGCAAGATTTTGAAGTACAAGATGCGTGAGGATGCCGCCGAAAGACTTGGACTTAACAAGAAATAAGGACTGAAAATATAAATGGTTAACGGTATTTATGTAATAGACGCGCATTGCCATATCTATCCCGAAAAAATTGCCGCACGCGCGGCACAGGGTACTTCCGCCTTTTATGACGATGCGCCTATATCGGGTCTGGGCACCACCGCCGATTTAAGGGTACAGTCTGCCGAGGCGGGGGTCGACCACTGTATTGTGCAGTCGGTTGCGACAACACCAAAACAGGTAAAAAGCATTAACGAATTTATCGCCTCTGAAGTAGCGCGCGGTGACGGTTTTTTTACGGGTCTTGGCACCATGCATCCCGAAAGCGAGGATATGCGCGGCGATTTCGAGCATCTTATCGAACTTGGACTTAAGGGTGTAAAGATGCACCCCGATATACAAAGGTTTTGCATCGATGACAAAAGGTGTATGCAGATTTATGAAATGTGCGATGCGGCGGGTATACCGATACTTCTTCATACGGGTGATAACAGGTACGATTTTTCAAACACTAACCGTCTGTTGCCCGTTGTAAAGGCGTTTCCGAATCTTACATTTATCGGTGCGCACTTTGGCGGTTGGTCGGTTTGGGATGAGGCAAGTAAAGTTATGGCGGGCATCGACAACTTTTATGTTGACTGTTCTTCAAGTATGCCGTGGCTCGACCCCAAGGTGACGCGCGAAATAATTCGCCGATACGGTGCCCAAAAGGTACTGTTCGGTACCGATTATCCGATGTGGGGACCTGTTTCGGAACTTGATGCTTTTTTATCACTTAACCTTGACGAAAACGAAATT
>JAZREH010000221.1:0-3133 GCA_045660705.1 Acutalibacteraceae bacterium | reverse complement strand
ACTGTTTCTACCGACGGAAAAATTCTTGAATAAATTCATTTATATTATTGAAATAATGACAATAATATAATATAATTCTCTTTAAGGAAGTGTTGATATGCACATCACAAACGATATAAAATATATAGGTGTTAACGACCGTAAAATCGACCTTTTTGAGGGGCAGTACAAGGTGCCCCGTGGAATGTCATATAATTCCTATGCAATAATCGATGAGAAAATTGCAATTATGGATACGGTTGACGCCGCATTTACACACGAATGGCTTGACAACATTCAGAACACACTTGCGGGGCGTAACCCTGACTACCTTATTGTTCAGCATATGGAACCCGACCATTCCGCCAATATAATGAACTTTATAAAAGCGTATCCCGATATAAAAATCGTTTCCTCCACCAAGGCGTTCGCAATGATGAAAAACTTTTTTGGCACCGATTTTGCCGAAAGACAGGTTGTTGTGGGCGAGGGCGACACACTCTCCCTCGGAAAGCACACCCTCGCCTTTGTTGCCGCACCGATGGTGCATTGGCCCGAAGTAATAGTAACCTACGATACTGCCGACAAGGTGCTTTTTTCGGCTGACGGTTTTGGAAAATTCGGTGCTATTGATGCTGATGAACCTTGGGCAGACGAGGCACGCCGCTACTATATCGGCATCGTCGGAAAATACGGCGCACAGGTACAAAATCTGCTTAAAAAAGCAGGCGGTCTTGATATCAGCATAATATGTCCGCTTCACGGTCCCGTTCTTCGCGAAAATCTTGAATATTATCTTAATCTGTATAATATCTGGTCAAGTTATGAACCCGAGGAAGAAGGCATAGTTATCGCCTACACTTCGGTTTACGGCAACACCAAAAAGGCGGTTTTAAAACTTGCCGAGAGGCTTTCCTCTAACGGCGCGCCAAAGGTCATTATACACGACCTTGCCCGCACCGATATGGCACAGGCAGTAAGCGATGCTTTCAGGTACAGCAAACTTGTACTTGCAACCACGACATACAATGCCGAAATATTCCCCTTTATGCGTGAATTTATAAGCCATCTTACCGAACGCAACTTTTCAAACCGCAAGGTGGCTCTTATCGAAAACGGAAGTTGGGCTCCCCTTGCCGCAAAGGTTATGCGAACAGCCCTTGAAAAATGTAAAAACCTTACATTTACCGATACTACCGTAAAAATTCTTTCATCCCTTGACAGCGACAGTTCTGCACAACTTGAAACACTTGCCGACGAACTGTGCAAAGAATACCTTGCACAGCAGGATTCGACCGCTAACAAAAATGACCTGTCTGCCCTTTTCAACATCGGCTACGGTCTGTATGTAGTCACCTGTAATGACGGCAAAAAGGATAACGGTCTTATCGTAAACACCATAACACAGGTTACAAATACTCCAAACCGTATTGCTGTAACCATCAGCAAGGAAAACTATTCACATCACATCATAAAACAAACGGGTATTATGAATGTTAACTGCCTGACAACCGACGCCCCGTTTTCGGTGTTTGAAAAATTCGGTTTCACAAGCGGCAGAAACACCGACAAGTTTTCGGGTTGTGACCCGCTTCGTTCGGACAACGGTCTTATATTCCTGCCCCGTCACATAAACTCGTTTATGTCGCTTAAATGCGAGCAGTATGTCGACCTTGATACCCACGGAATGTTCATCTGCTCTGTAACCGAGGCACGGGTTATTTCCGATATGGAAACTATGTCCTATTCGTACTACTATGAAAATGTAAAACCAAAGCCACAGACCGAGGGCAAAAAAGGTTTTGTATGCAAGGTTTGCGGATATATTTATGAGGGCGAACAACTTCCCGACGACTTCATCTGCCCGCTTTGTAAACACGGTGTTTCTGATTTTGAAGAAATAAAATAAATTTATTAAAGGTGGCTATACTATGTTAAACCAAAAAGTACACGAACTCTTAAATCAGCAGATTAACAAGGAATTTTATTCGGCTTATCTGTATCTCGATTTTTCAAACTATTTCAAGGCTGCGGGTCTTGACGGTTTTGCAAACTGGTATATGGTAGAGGCACAGGAGGAACGCGACCACGCTATGCTTTTCTATACCTATCTGCAAAACGAAAACGCAACCGTAACACTTGATGCTATCGGCAAGCCCGACAAGACCTTTAATGCACACATTGATGTGCTTAAAGCGGGTCTTGAACACGAGGAATATGTAACCTCGCTTATCAATGATATCTATTCGGCGGCATATGATGTGCGCGACTTCCGCACAATGCAGTTCCTTGACTGGTTTGTTAAGGAACAGGGCGAGGAGGAAACCAACGCCAACGATATGATAACCAAAATGGAACTGTTTGGCAGTGACCCCAAAAGTCTTTATATGCTTAATCAGGAACTTGCGGCAAGAGTGTACACAGCACCCTCGTTGGTACTGTAATACATATATTCCATATTAGGAGGTAAGAAAAATGAAATATGTATGCAATGTTTGCGGCTGGGTTTATGACGAGGAACTGGGCGATGCCGATAACGGTATTGCGGCAGGTACCAAGTTTGAGGACCTTCCCGACGATTTCGTATGTCCGCTTTGTGGCGTAGGCAAAGAGGATTTCAGCGAAGAATAATTTTTTAAAGGCTGACTTTTTAGTGTCAGCCTTTAAACCGTTATGGTGAAATTATGAAATTAGTATTAATTACTGCACTTGGTGTGGGTGGTGCAACCGTTATCGGTTCGCTTACAGGCTTTATATTCAAGAAAATATCGCACAAATTTTCGGATATTGTGCTTTCATTTGCGGCGGGTATAATGCTTGCGGCGGCGATTATGGGTCTTGTGATTCCCTCCCTTGAATACGGCGGAAAATACGGGATTTTAGTAACCGTCGCGGGGATTTTTACGGGTGCCGTCTGCCTTAACCTTATTGATAAACTTGTTCCTCATCTGCACAAAATGGTCGGTCCCGACCTTGAAGAACACAACAATTCACAAATCGACAAGGTGCTTTTGTTCGTAACCGCAATCGCCATACATAATCTGCCCGAGGGTATCGCGGCGGGAGTCGGTTTCGGTTCGGGCGAAGTAGCACAGGCGCTCACTATAGCGGGCGGTATTGCACTTCAGAATATACCCGAGGGCATGGTGATTAT
>JAZREH010000220.1:0-2480 GCA_045660705.1 Acutalibacteraceae bacterium | reverse complement strand
CTGACGGTGCCGAGTGGACTGTTGACCTTAAAGAGTGGAAAGTTTGAGGATAACCTATGCGTAATTATGAAGATTTATCACGACTGAGTGAAAACCGACTGCCACAGCGCAGTTACTACATTCCCGAGGGCAGGGCAGAGTATCAACTGCTTAACGGAACTTGGCGTTTTAACTATACCGAAAACGGCGACCGCGCTTGCGAGCCTGTTTCGTGGGATGAAATTCCCGTTCCGTCATGTTGGCAGATGCATGGATATGATTTTCCAAACTATACAAATATAAACTATCCTTACCCGTGCGACGCACCTTATGTGCCTATGATAAACCCGCTTGGTGTTTACGAGCGCGATTTTTACCTTACCGATAAAAACGACCGACATTACCTTGTTTTAGAGGGTGTTTCCTCAAATGCCGAGGTGTATGTTAACGGCAGATATGTCGGTTACACACAGGGAAGTCATTTGCACGCGGAATTTGACATAACCGATTTTGTTGATGTAAATTCTAAAAATACACTTCGGGTTAAGGTCAGAAAATGGTGTTCGGGAAGTTATATTGAAAGTCAGGACCAGTTCAGAATGAACGGTATCTTCCGCGATGTTTATATACTTTCAAGGCCCCAAAACCATCTTCGTGATTTTGAGGTTTATACCGTCAAAAACCGCGTTACGGTTATTGTCGATGAACCCGCAAATGTTAAGTTCTTTGACGGTGATAACTGTATTAAAGAATTTGATGTTAACGATAGGGTAGAGTTTGAGGTTGAAAATCCTATTTTCTGGAATGCTGAAAAACCGTATCTTTATGAGATGGTAATATCCTGTGCCGGCGAAACGGTTAAGCAGTGTATCGGTTTTCGCGATGTTACAATTTCGCAGGAGGGCGTTTTGCTGCTCCACGGTACTCCAATACTGCTTAAAGGTATGAATCACCACGATTCTATGCCCGATACGGGTTGGTGTATGACCGACGAGGAAATACTGACCGACCTTAAACTTATGAAGCAGATGCACATTAACTGTATCCGTACTTCACACTATCCGCCGACCCCGCGTTTTCTTGAATACTGTGACCGTATGGGCTTTTATGTGATGCTTGAAACCGACCTTGAAAACCACGGTTTTGTCCGCCGCATCGCGTCGGCACCCGATTACGATGTCGAAAGTATGGATTGGCCGACCAACCGTCCCGAGTGGCACGATGCGTTTGTTGAGCGTATGGTGCGCGCTGTTGAAAGAGATAAAAACCATACTTCAATTCTGTTCTGGTCTACGGGTAATGAAAGCGGATTTGGACCAAACCACGCGGCTATGGTTGAGTGGGCAAGAAAACGCGACCCGCGTCGCTTTGTACACTGTGAGGATGCGTTCCGTTTGAGTTCACCCGAACTTACAAGTGACCCGCGCCGACTTGCCTTTGAGGCGCATACAGATATCGCATCTCGTATGTATCTTTCAAACCCCGCACTTGAAGCATATGCACTTGACGAAACCAAGAAAAAGCCGATGTTTCTTTGTGAGTATGCGGCGGCTATCGGTAACGGACCCGGTGATATTTTTGAGTATGTTGAAACATTTTATAAGCATCCCAAACTGTGCGGTGGATGCGTATGGGAATGGGTAGACCTGTCCATTACCTCAGACGGTATTCAGAAATACGGCGGCGATTTTGAGGGCGAAATTACCCACGACGGACCGTTTTGTTGTGACGGTATACTCTTTTCTGACCGTTCTTTCCGCGGCGGTACATATGAAATGATTGCGGCATATGCACCGTACAGATTTACTGTTAACGGTAACACGATTGCGGTTACCAACTATTTCGATTTCACTAATTTGTCGGAATATGACTTTAAATATGTTATATCGGTTGACGGTGAAACGATTGAGGAGAATATTGTAAATCTTGATGTTGCCCCCTACAAAACAACCGAATTTACATTTGGTGCTGACCTGCCTGAAACCTGCAAATACGGCTGTTATGCGGTGTTATATATGTTGGATAAGGACGGTAGGGAACTTGCGCACCTACAACAGGAAATCCCCTGTACATTGGTGTTTGACAGTACAAAGGAAGCATCTGCCACAATTTCACAGGATGAATTTTCGGTTTATGTAAGCGGGGATAATTTCTGCTATACCCTTGATAAACAGACAGGTAATTTTGTAAGTATGGTATCTGGCGGAAAAGAACTGCTTAAAGCCCCTGTTGAGTTCAGTATTTACCGCGCGCCTATCGGTCACGACAGCCATATGAAACAAAAATGGCTTAACACAAATATATGGGAAGGCGAGAACCTCGACGACCTTTTCCACCACGTATACAGTGTTGATTGTGATGAAAAGCGCATAACCGTAAAAGGCAGTTTGGCGGGCGTATCGCGGTTGCCGATTTTCCGTTACACCCTTAATATTACGGTTGACAAAAACGGTAAGGTTAGTTATGCTCTTGACGGCGATGTCAGGGAAAAGGCAATATGG
>JAZREH010000219.1:0-4878 GCA_045660705.1 Acutalibacteraceae bacterium | reverse complement strand
AATTTTATCGAAAATCGTCTTTTATCTTGCTTTATATCTCTTAAAAATAATCTGAAAGCATCAAATTATCATCTTTGATATATAATGTAGCAAAAAATCTTTATAGCATCAATAAAGCATCAAACGGCACTCGGTCTTGCTTGCAAACTAGTACAAACCGCTACAAAAAGCCACTTGTGATGCGGGTTTGAGCCAATTTTGAGCCACTCCAAGACCGAGTGCCTAGGGTTCTATTCCTTCTGCCCCTGCTAAATGCAATAAATCCGAACTACATCACCGTGATAGGTGATGCGTTCGGATTTATTGTTTTTATATCTGATTATAACCACCGGTAAACCGGTGGTTATGATTAAGTCAAAACCGGTAATTTTACCACTTTCCTGTCAGCATCCATTTACGGATATATGCAAGGTCAGAAGCAAGTAACTTACCGTTGTTGTCAATATCGGCGGCAAAGGTATCATTTTTGCCGGCGGCGAGCATTTTCTTTGTCCTGATGATATCTCTTATATCGACAACATCATCCTTATTGGCATCGCCGTATTCGTATGCTTCATGATTGAAGAAATCCACATATCGAGAGAGCGAGAATGTATCCCCTGCGGTCATACCGGCAGTAATATCACGCAGGAAAAGAGAGATACCTCCCGACACATATTTTCCGGATGAGAATACATTATCAAAGGTGCTGCTTGAAGAAAAGTCTGAACGGCTCAGACGAACCTCCTGCCAACCGTCTGCGCCCTTTACGGACACGGTAGCCTTTATGCCTTTATTTGAACCGGTTTCCAAAAGTTCAAACAAAAGGGTTATATCCTTTTCGGTTTTTATCCAGAAACGCAACTCGGCATTCGGATTATAAACCGCCCAATGCGCAAACTCATCATACGGAACATTGTCCTGATGGGTAAAGCCAACCTGTTTTTCATTGTATGTGGTTATATCAAATTTCGATGTTGCGGTATAGGTTACAATATTCTTGAAGAACGGAGTATCATTGGTGGTAGAAATGGTCCTTGTAATATACCCCTGACCGTCACTTTTCCAGCTTGTGTCCTTATTTAAGGTTGTAATCCCCTTATACTCGCGGTCGAAATCGGTGGTTATTTCTGATGTGAGTTGATGGTCGTGGAATTCTGCGGCAGTCATATAAATTGCACCGCCGGAAGTGTTAAGTAAACCGCTACTGTTAGGAACCTGAATACCTATACGGAAAGTCGTGTTACCTTTACCAAGCCAATTTTTTGCACTTGTGTTATTAGAAAACGCACTGAAAGGCAGACGAATTTCTACCCAACCGCTATTTGCCTCAAGTGTTATATAATCGGTTGCATAAGTGCGGCAATACTGGGTCTTGCTTTGATTTAATACAACGCTTGTTGTGGTAGAGTACAGATATGGCTTAAATTTAAGTTCATCCGCCGAATCGTTTTTGATATAAAAACGCATATCTCCTTTATTATCACGCCAACTCCACATAGAGTTGTAACCGTTTTCATCCTCTTTAACAGTTTTATAAGCGAATGCATAAGCGCCGACATAACCATTGTTCTTTGGAACTGTTAACTTGAAAACGCTTTGGTCATAACCAACAAGACGGTTATCATATACCTTAGTTTGCGAAAAGGTTACCGTTCCTTTTTTATAATTATTTGCATCAATATCCGCCGTTTTAAAACCGCTAATCAGCACAGGGTTGCACTGATATTCCTTGGCGATATAGAACATCGCATTGGGGATGTATTCCCCTGTAAGGAAGTTATACGCCTTAATAAGTGTATAACCCTCATAATGCTCAATCAGATATCCATCGTACGCCTGATGTCCCTTCGTAATCGATGGTGTCTGAATCGCGGTATGGTTTGTTCCGACATAAATATTCTTATCCGTGCGAAACGGAATATGGGTGTGTCCGCTTATATGTATAACAGGATATTTATCAAGAATCTCATACAGTTTCGCCGATGAATCATCATAGTTTTTATACGAATCCGCATCGCCGCCGAGTTTATTTTCGATGGTGGCATAGTGGAATATAAAGTACGCCTGACCGTTTTTCTTTTCAACATTGTAGTAGTTGTTAAGTACCTTGTCAAGCCAGTTAAGTTGCTCTGTAGTAAGTGCAACATCGTCATTTGTAGAAGTGCTTGCATTAAGTGCCTTACCAACGCTCATAAAGACGTACATATCGTCTTTATATGTCATAGTATAGTCGGTCTGAAGAATATACGGGTCGGTTTCAAAAACAGTAACCTTGCCGTCTTTCATAGTTGAATCGGTCGTGAGTATATTTTCCTCTGATTCATCGGGCACCGTAACGACATAACTGCTTCCAAGCGTGTGATTGGGGTTTGCAAAACCGTTAATGGCATTCTTCGCATAGGAAAGTGCCTGTTGCGCGGTAACACCCTCGGCACGGTTCGCCACAAGAATATCGTGGTTGCCGAGTGCCGGCCATACGGTTATATCCGAATACTTTGAGTTATGTATCTGCTTATATATTGTATAGTCGCCCGAATTTCCGCGATCGGTGACATCGCCCGAAATGGTAACAACCGAACCGCCAACACTCTGCAACTTATTAAACACCTTTATCATCGCTTCATTAGAACGATTGTAACCCACATGCGTATCCGAAACGTGGGCAGAAATATATTTAAGTTCGCCCGCCGAGAGAATACGCCAAGACGGTATAGCAAACTCGGTCACAATATCGGAATCAACCGCAAGATAAAGTTTTGTTGCAGTTTCGGGAATGAGTGTGTTTTTAATAGTGTTATATGTAAGTATACCGTTAGTTTCATCGGTTACGGTAAAATCGTTAATGGTTGCAAGGACATCATAGTCCGACAAAGCGCCGTTATCGTCGCCCCAGTACAGTCTGTAATTCTTACCCGAATAATCCTTATCGGTAACCGTTATAGTACCGTCTGCCCTGCCGACATATTTTGTTGAAAAACTATAGTCGAATGCAGGTATAGCCTCAATTGAAAGAGTAAGTTCGCGGGTTGCCTGACCGACGGTAAATGCAATTTCAAGGTTGCCTTCGGTGGTGGTTATTGCATCTGTCAGAACAAAGTTTGAAACATTGAATTGAAGGTCAGAAAGTTCAAGACAATTCTCTGCAACAGCCGTTATATCCGCCGCAGTTGTATAGTTTGTAAGTACGGTATCTTTTATTGCCTGTGCAACCGCAGATGCCGCATCTTCTTCGGTCTGTGTAGAAACAGGCGGAACCTCAAATACATTAAGATACGGAATTAAATCTTTTGCGTTGTCGGTCCAATCATTTTTCGGCATCTTTCCTGCAAGGGCACCGCAAAGCATCTCATATTCGCTTACCTTGGTGTATGTATCACCCTTTGGAGTGAAAGCCTTCATATTGGGGGTTGCCCAGTAGTCTAAGTCTGCATTGGAATAGCAATTTGTTAAATTTGCGGTGATATCAAGTCCAAAGTAATGCGATATAATCGCGCCGATATAACCGGGGTATCTTGCATCAATTCTGCCTACACTTATGGAATTCAAAAGTGAACCTGAGGTTTCAGCACTGCCGATTATTCCTGCCGCACCGAGTGTGCCGCCCGAAACAGAAGCCGAATATCCTGCCGTTATATCAACATCACTAAAGACGTTTTCAATGTACCAAGCAGCAGTTGAAGCACCTACCGTTCCGCCCGCACGTATATTTTTAGAAGTTGTGTCAATTATAACACCGCTTGTAAAAACATTAAGTATCTTACCGCCGCCGATGCTTCCCGCAACAGCACCGATATGGTTTGTTCCACCCGAAACATAACTGTTTAAATAAATATTCTCAAGTTTAAGGTTACGAATCGTACCCGAAAGTGTGGCTACCAAGCCATAGGAAGAATATGTGCGCGATACAGCACCGTCTTTTCCGATATTCATACCCGAAAGTGTGTAACCGTTACCCTCGATAAGTCCCGTAAATGCAGAAACCTTACCGTCAACAACACCTATCGGCGTCCATTCGTTTTGTGAAAGGTCAATGTCATTTGCGATTTTGTAGTATCCGCTTAACGGATATGCCTCATCGTTGCCGATAAGTGCCAATTCTTCGGCAGTTTCAATCAGAATATAATTTGCAACCTCAGCCTGCTTTGCGTGGGTTGAAAATGTTGAAAGTATAGGATAATAACCGTCGGCAGCCAACCAGATAGCCGCACCGTTTGAATCGGTCAGTGATGTAAGTGGCGAATAATTTGATGCGATACCGGCATCAACGCTGTAAATTACCGAAACAGAGGCAACATCCTCCGCAAGTTGGGATGCATTATTTAAAACTATGCTTTTATCGGCAGCAAAGTTATTTTCAAGGGTTGCGTTGCATACAACTGTTCCCTTGCCTGCCCTTGCAACTATATTACCTGCAAAGTTCGTATAAGTATTATTGGAATATCCCGTAACACTGATTTTGCCTGCATTGAAGCAGTTTTCAACGGTGTTTTTAGCATTATTCGCAACATATGTAACTATGCCCGCTCCCGAAGCATATGACGAATACTTTGAATGATTTAAATGCTTAACAGTAATATCAGCCGCATTATAGCAGTTATTTATTGTAACATAAGCAGTACTTGTGTTGACGGTCGTTATACCGCCAACGCTGACCTGATGAGCAAAGTTAGTACAGTTTACAGTTCCGGATAAAACCGCAACATTACTGACCTTGCCGCCTGCCTTTTCAAAGCGACCTGCCACAACGCCGATAAACTCTGTGTTTTGTCCTGCTCTGCCCAAATTAAAATAAACATCCTTAAAAGCGACATTTTTAATTGTAGCCGCACCTGCGCTTGCAATAAATCCCCAAGCAACAGAATTTATAGCACGGTATGTCGGCGTTTCACCCGAACG
>JAZREH010000218.1:0-5447 GCA_045660705.1 Acutalibacteraceae bacterium | reverse complement strand
TAAGAGAAAACACGCGGCGCCTTTTTGGTCGGCGGCAGCTTTTTACTTTTTTACGCCGTTAAATAGTATCTTACCAACGACTGAAGCAGTGTATCGCGGTCGATTCTGCGAATAAGATTTCGGGCGTTATTATGGGTGGTTATATATGTTGGGTCTTCCGAAAGTATATAACCGACTATCTGGTTTATGGGGTTGTAGCCCTTTTCTTTAAGCGCATCGTATACTGTAGTCAGGATATTGCGAATCTCCTGCTCGGTCTGGTCACCTATCGAAAAAGTCATCGTCCTGTCATTCATAAATAACACCTCTTTTAATACTCAGTATTCTTATATTACAACGCTTTTTTAAAAAGTGCAAGCATTATTTTCTAAGTTCGGCACCAACAGCCTCAAGTTTTTTAATAATCCTTGCCGAAGTTTCTTCAATCTGCTGGTCGGTGAGGGTTGCATCGGCAGAGCGCAGCCACACGCTGAATGCCACACTCTTTTTACCGTCAGGTATCTGAGAGCCCTCATAAACATCGAACAACTCTACCCTTTCGAGCAGACGGCTGCCGCCCCAAACGATAGCGCGTTCAAGGTCGCCTACCGCAAGCGACTTATCGCAAAGCATAGCCAAATCGCGCTCAACCGCGGGGAATTTCGGAAGCGCCTTGTATACCGTCTTGCGCTTTTCAATAGCAAGCAGTACATCAAGTTTGATTTCGGCAACATAAATACGCTGTTCGATGCCGTAATCGGCGGCAACGGCGGGATGAACCTCACCAAATACGGCAAACGGCTTATTGTTAGCCTTGACCGCCGCCTGACGACCGGGATGCAGATAGGGTTCGTTTGCGCGTTCATACATAGTATGTGCGCCGAAAACCGATGCTATATCTTCTATTATACCCTTAAGTGTGAAGAAATCCTCATCATTTCCGTAAATTCCCACACTCATAGTTGCAAGTTCGTCGGGTTGTTCAACAAGCGGAAGTGCTTTGGGCACAAAACGCTTGCTGATTTCATAGAATCTGCCCGATTCGATTTTGCGGTTTATATTGGTAGCAAGTACCGTCAGCATACTTGTGGTAAGTTGTGTACGCATTGTCGAGTATTCGTCACCAAGCGGGTTTATAATCTTAACCGCAAGGCGGCGCGGGTCATCGGCATCCAGACGGAGTGTATCAATAGCACCCGACGAAATAAAGGAATAGGTTGCCGCCTCGTAAGCGCCGAGTCCGTTCATCAGTTCCTTTACGCGATTGGTCTTAATCCTTTCGGGAAGCAGTTTTCCGCGCACAACATCGCCGCGCATCGGTGTACCCTTGATATGGTCGTAACCGTATATGCGCATAACCTCCTCGGCGAGGTCTGCCCTACCCTCAATATCGTCGCGAATCGACGGAATAAGGCAGGTAATGTTGCCATCGTTAAGGGTTGCCGAAAGACCGAGACGACCCAGTATCGAAACCATTTCGTCGATGGGAATATCAACGCCGAGAAGTGACAGAATACTGTCGGCAGAAACGGTAAGTTCGCGGGGCTGCGGCAGACCCTCGTTGCGGTCAAGCACACCCTCGATTATATCGCCTGCATCAAGTTCGTAAATAAGACCGAGTGCGCGTTCCATAGCGTACTCAACATTATTTATATCTATTCCGCGCTCAAAACGGCCGCTTGCCTCGGTACGGATACCGAGTGCACGACCTGTACGGCGGATATTATCGCGTTTAAACTTTGCCGATTCAAGGAAAAGGTCGCGGGTATCGTCCTCAATCTCGCTTTCCCTGCCGCCCATAATACCTGCAAGGCAGGACGGACGCTCACCGTCGGCAATAACAAGCATTTCGGGGGTAAGTTCATAATCCTTGCCGTCAAGGGTGGTGATGGTTTCGCCCGCCTTGGCGTTGCGTACGATTATCTGTTTACCCGAAAGGTCGTTATAGTTGAACGCGTGCATCGGATTGCCCGTTTCAAGCATAACGAAGTTTGTGATATCAACAATATTGTTTATGGGGCGCATACCCGATGCGGTAATCGCCTTTTGCATCCACGCGGGGCTGGGTCCTATGCGCAGATTTTTAACAACGCGACCCATATAACGGGGACAAAGGTCATAGTTTTCAACCGTAACATCGATAAAGTCCTTTATATCGCCGCCAACAGTTTTATACTCCGGAACGGGTGCCTTAAATTCGGTGCCTAAAACAACGCCGATTTCCTTTGCAACACCTAAAAAGCAGTTACAGTCGGGGCGGTTTGCGGTGATTTTAAAGTCGATAATAACATCGTCAAGACCAAGCACCTCACGCATATCGGTACCCGTCGGGCAGTCCTCGTGCAGAATCATAATGCCGTAAACGCCCGCGCCCTCATAATCGGCTTCGGTAAGGCAGAGTTCCTCACCCGAACAGAGCATACCGTTAGACGGTACACCGCGCAGTTTTCCTGCCTTTATGTGCATACCGTTCGGAAGGTCGCTGTTATCAAGTGCGGCGGGAACAAGGTCGCCCACACTGATATTCTGTGCGCCCGTAACAATCTGGACAAGTTCACCTGTACCGATATCCATCTGACAAATCTGCAGATGGTCGCTGTCGGTGTGGGGTGCCAACTCAACAATACGCGCGGCAACAACATTTTTCATATTTTCGCCCTGACGCTCGATGCTTTCAACCTCGAAACCTGCCATTACCATACGGTCGCAAAGTTCCTCGACAGGGACATTTATCTCGACATAACTTTTAAGTTGATTAAGTGATATTTTCATTATAGTTGCCCCCCTTAAAACTGTTCAAGGAAACGCTTGTCGTTTTCAAACAGCAGGCGTATGTCGCTTATCTTATAACGGGTGGTGGTAAGACGGTCAAGACCGATACCGAAAGCAAAACCGCTGTATTCTTCGGGGTCGATACCGCAACTTCTGAGTACCTTGGGGTGTACCATACCAGCCCCCAGAATCTCAATCCAGCCGCTGCCCTTACAAACGCGGCAACCCTTACCGCCGCACTCAGAACAGGTTACATCAACCTCAACCGACGGCTCGGTGAACGGGAAGAATGACGGACGGAACTTTACCTCGGTTTCGGCGCCGTATATCTCGCGCGCAAACTGTTCAAGCACGCCCTTAAGGTCGCACATTGTAATGCCCTTGTCAACGACAAGACCCTCAATCTGATGGAAAACGGGTGAATGGGTAGCGTCAACCTCGTCAGCGCGGAAAACACGACCCGGACAGATAACGCGGATGGGCGGCTTGCGTGTTTCCATTGTGCGTATCTGTGCGGCAGATGTCTGTGTGCGAAGCAGCAGATTTTCACCAAGATAGAATGTATCCTGCATATCGCGTGCGGGGTGGTCGGCAGGAACATTAAGACATTCAAAATTATAATGGTCGGTTTCAACCTCGGGACCGTCAACCACATCAAAGCCCATCGACTGGAAAATGTTTATCATATCGTCAAGCACGCGGTTTAAGGGGTGCAGACCGCCCACACTTGAGCGTTTTGCGGGCATTGTGATGTCAAGCGTTTCTTCAAGCAGACGCTTATCCTGTGCCGCGCTTTTAAGTTCAGCCGACTTATCACTGATAAGCGAGTCAAGTTCTGCCTTTGCCTCATTTACCATCTGACCCATTTTCGGGCGTTCTTCGGGCGACAGGGCGCCCATTCCTTTAAGCAGGGCGGTAAGTTCGCCCTTTTTACCGAGGTACTTTACACGAAGCGCCTCAATCTGCTGTTCGTCGGCGGCGGCAGAAATTTCCTCACGCGCCGTAGCAGTCAGATTTTTCAAAGTTTCTTGCATTCTATATTCTCCTCTGACTATAAAATTTGTGATTTGCGGCAGGTTTTAAGCAAATAAAAAACACTCCGTCCCACAAACAGGACGAAGTGTGATAAAACATACTCCGCGGTACCACCCGTTATTTTCGCTCAAAGAGCAAACACTCTCGCGGCCTTTAACGGTGCCAACCGTCGCCGCCTACTTAAAATGTTCAGCGGCGCTGCTCAAAAGTGAACTTCGGCAGTGTTCGCATCTATCCCCGTTTTCAGCCTGTGACGGAAACTCTCTTAAGTGCAAAACAAAACCTACTTTTCTTCGTCAACGCATTTAACGAGGGTATTATAACACCTTTTTACAACTTTTGCAAGTATTTTTTATTATATTTCCGTGTCACCGTAAAAATTTTTGTACGCCTTGCGAAATCCCTTGTACGAGCCATAACCGACATATTTTGCAATATCGTTTGGTTTTTCCTTTCCATTCTCAAGCAAAACCTTCGCAATACTCATACGAAGTTCAAGACGGATTTGCTTAAAAGACTTTCCCGTATGCATTAAGACAAGCCGTCTTGCGTGGCGGGGCGAAACGCCAAGCGTATCTGCCAATCCCTCTATCGTAGAATCAACTGAAATACATCGGTCAATTAAAAAGTCGTAATCAGCAGTCCGCGACACCTCAAATTTTTCCTGTCCAAGCACGTCATAGCAAAGAAACATAATAAGCATACGAAGTTTAATGATGTTTTTTTCGTCAATTGTATGGGACAGATCGATAATTACTTTTAAGACATTTATATCACATTCGGTCACAACCGTCTGCGGCACATAACCGTCGGTCATCATATGAAAAAAACGCAGGTCATCGCTTCGGGCAATACATTGGTGCAGTGTGCCCGACGGGATTACCAACAAATTACCCGCCCTCAAATCATACCGATTGCCGCCGATTTCATAGGTGATTGTCCCCGCCTCTAAAAAAATAAATTCATTAAACTTATGTGTGTGATAAGCGGTAATCCCAATCTTGGCATAATCTTCAAAGGCAAAAAACAACCGTTGCCGTCTGCCGTCAAAGTTTATAGACGTTTGATATATCATACCCCGCGTCGCCCCTTTCGTGACAAATTATACCACAAAATATGGGAAAATCAAGCAAAAAAGGGACCAAAACGGACATTTTTTGCAAAAATAGTCCGCTTTAGGGGGTTGCCTGAAAGGGCAGAATATTATAAAATTAAAAAATGGGGATAACAGCACCCAAAATTTTTTGAAAGTAGATGATAAAGTGTTTAAAAAATCAAAGGCAATTATTTCACTTATCCTTGCCGTTATGATGATGTTAACGGTATGTCTGCCCTGCTTTAATGTGGTGCCCGTTTCGGCGGCACAGTACGCATATAACAGTTGGGATTTTGAAGACCTTGAACTTGGCAGCGGTCTGCCAGAACCCTTCCAAAAGGAAACCGACGGCACCTATACCATAGCCAACGACCCCGCCAATGCAGAAAATCAGTGTCTTAAGGTGGTTGACACCACCCAAACCCGTGTCTCCACAAACCTTTCATTTGTAAAAATGTATGAAGAATTTACATTTGAGTTTAGGTTTAGGTTTGACAGCCTTAATATGGGCACAACCATATCGTTTGCCAATTCACTTACTGTATGTACACAGGTGGGTCATGCC
>JAZREH010000217.1:0-4029 GCA_045660705.1 Acutalibacteraceae bacterium | reverse complement strand
TATAAGAAATAAAAGGCAAGGTTTTTAAAACCTTGCCTTTTATTGGTGAAGCACACCGCACAGCACCCGAACTTGTATCCCGAGGTACAAACTTTAGATTTGCACAAATTTGGACGGATTGGCTGTGGCAGCCTGCCACTGGTGGAGACGAAGAGGATCGAACTCTCGACCTTACGGATGCGAACCGTACGCTCTCCCAGCTGAGCTACGCCCCCATATGAGGCAGCAAATAATTGCTACCTTTCTATTTTACTCGCTCCAGTACTTTCTGTCAAGTGTTCTGAAGCGAATTGCTGAAAAAATTTTTGATTTATCGATTTTTTCTTCACCCGAAAGGTCTGCAAGGGTCCTTGCAACCTTTAAAATTCGGTCATATGCGCGTGCCGAAAGTCCAAGTTGGTCAAAACTCTGACTTAAATACTGTGCCGCCTCGTCGGTCATAACACAGTACTTCCTTAACATCGGCGCGGTAAGTCGTGCGTTACAGGTAATCCCTGTACCTTTATAGCGTTCTATCTGAAGTTTTCGCGCACGGTTGACCCTTTCGCGAATTTCGGCTGAGGTTTCGGTTTTTGCCGCCCCCGAAAGTGATTTGTAGTCAACGGGCGGAACCTCGACATGAATATCAAGTCGGTCAAGCAGCGGACCCGAAATGCGGTTAAGGTATTTATGTACTGCACCTTGCGAACACGAACATGGCTTTGTCGGATGTCCGTAAAATCCGCAGGGGCAGGGGTTCATCGCCGCAACAAGCGTTATTGAACTTGGATAAGAAACGGTACCCGAAACGCGGGAAACGGTAACACGCGCGTCTTCAAGAGGCTGGCGCATAGCCTCCATCGCATCGCGCTTGAATTCGGGCAGTTCATCCAAAAACAGAACACCGTTGTGGGCAAGCGAAATTTCACCGGGTCGGGGGATAGTGCCGCCACCCGTAAGACCTGCCGCCGAAATGGTATGATGCGGCGAACGGAACGGTCGGGTTGATACAATGGGGTGATTCTTATTGAGAATACCCGCCACCGAATGAATTTTGGTGGTTTCGATACTTTCGTCGAAGGTCATTTCGGGCAAAATGGTAGGCAGGCGTTTGGCAAGCATACTTTTGCCCGACCCCGGCGGTCCAATCATAAGTATGTTATGACCGCCCGCAGCCGCGATTTCAAGTGCTTTTTTTGCCATTGTCTGACCCTTTACATCACTGAAATCAAGCAGTTCATTGCCACTGTCACATTCATCGGGGGTGTACTGACATCTTGAAAGTTGCGATTTTCCTGTCAGATGTTCCACGAGCGACTGTACGGTTTTTACGCCGTAAACCTCAATATCCTCAATAACAGCGCCCTCGGTCGCATTATCGGTAGGAACAAACAGTTTTTTAACACCGTTTTGCATCGCCGTTATCGCCATTGCAAGCAGCCCGTTTATAGGGCGCACCTGTCCGTCGAGGGAAAGTTCGCCGATAAAAATACTGTCATCTTTGGGCAGTTCAATCTGCTTTGAAGCGGCAAGTATGCAGAGCATAATGGGCAGGTCATAGACCGCGCCCTCTTTCCGTTTGTTGGCGGGGGCAAGATTCACCGTAATTCTGCCCGTTGGGAATTTAAAGCCGCAGTTTTTTATTGCGGCACGCACCCTGTCGCGGGATTCCTTAACGGCGGTGTCGGGTAGCCCGACAATATCAAAGGAGGGCAGACCGCCTGAAACATCGGCTTCAATTTCAATCATATATGAGTCGATACCGAAAACACCGACACTGCCTACACGCGCAAACATAAATCTGCCCCCTTTATTACAGTTTAGATTGTTTTTTCTTCGATTTCCTTTTTAAGGCGTGCGATGAAGTCCTCAACACCCATTGAGCCGAGGTCGCCGTCCTCGCCGCGCTTTCTTACCGAAACGCTGCTGTTTTCAACCTCACTGTCACCGATTATGCACATATAGGGGAGTTTTTCAAGGCGTGCTTCTCTGATTTTATAACCAATCTTTTCGTTTCTTGAATCGACAGTTACACGGATACCAAGCGCCTCAAGTTTAGCCTTTACCTCGTATGCGAAATCAAGGTGACGGTCGGCGATTGAAAGCAGGCGTACCTGTTCAGGTGCCATCCAAAGCGGCAGAGCACCTGCATACTTTTCAATAAGAAGTGCCAGTGTGCGCTCATAACAACCGATAGAGGTGCGGTGGATAATATAGGGGTTTTTCTTTGCGCCGTCGCGGTCAACATACTCCATACCGAATTTTTCGGCGAGCATCTGGTCGATTTGTATGGTGATAAGGGTGTCTTCCTTGCCGAAAACATTCTTTATCTGAATGTCAAGTTTCGGACCGTAGAACGCGGCTTCGCCCACACCAACCTTATAGGGGATTTCAAGGTGGTTAAGGATACGCTCCATAACGCCCTGAGCCTCATCCCACTGCTCGGCAGTACCAATATACTTCTCGCGGTCGCTTGGATCCCACTGTGAGAAACGGTAGGAAACATCCTCGTAAAGACCGAGTGTTTTAAGCATAAATGTGGTGAGTTCAAGACAACTTCTGAACTCCTCCTCAAGTTGTTCGGGGGTGCACATAAGGTGACCCTCGGAAATGGTGAACTGACGCACGCGGATAAGACCGTGCATTTCGCCCGATTCCTCATTCCTGAAAAGGGTAGAGGTTTCGTTATAGCGAAGCGGCAGGTCGCGGTAAGAACGCGCGCGATTCAAATACGCCTGATACTGGAACGGGCAGGTCATCGGGCGCAGAGCAAAACATTCCTTGGTTTCATCGTCGGGGTCGCCCATAACGAACATTCCGTCGCGGTAGTGATCCCAGTGACCTGAAATTTTGTAAAGGTCGCTCTTTGCCATATAAGGGGTCTTGGTAAGGAGCCAGCCGCGGCGTGCTTCCTCGTCCTCAACAAAGCGCTGAAGTATCTGAATTACCTTAGCACCCTTGGGCAGAAGAATCGGCAGTCCCTGACCGATTGATTCAACCGTTGTGAAATATTCAAGTTCGCGGCCGAGTTTATTGTGGTCGCGTTTTCTTGCCTCCTCAAGCATTGTGAGGTGTGCCTCAAGTTCACTTGCCTTCGGGAAAGCGGTACCGTATACGCGGCAGAGCATCTTTTTAGACGAATCGCCGTGCCAATATGCACCCGTTGCCGAGGTGAGTTTAAATGCCTTTACACTGCCTGTGCTCATAAGATGTGCGCCCGCGCAAAGGTCGGTGAAATCACCCTGACGGTAGAAACTGATTTCCTCGCCGTCGGGCAAAGCCTCAACAAGTTCTACCTTATAGGGTTCGTCATTTTCGGTGAAGTATTTGACTGCCTCGTCGCGTGTCATTGTGAAACGCTCAATCTTAATATCCTCTTTGACGATTTTTTTCATTTCCTCCTCGATGCGTGTAAGGTCGTCGGGGGTGAAATTTTCGTCGATATCAAAGTCATAATAAAATCCGTCATCAACCGAGGGACCGATTGTAAGTTTTGCATTCGGGAAAAGGCGCTTTACCGCCTGTGCGGTGATATGCGATGCGGTATGACGGAAGGTGCGGCGACCGTAATCGTCATTAAATGTCAGTACTTCAAGTGTGCAGTCACCGTTTAAAACGGTGCGAAGGTCACATTCCTCGCCGTCAACCTTGGCGGCACAGGCAACGCGTGCAAGACCTGCACTTATCGCTTTTGCGGCATCAAGTACGGTAAGACCCTGTTCAAGTTCGAGTACCGAGCCGTCTTTCAGTGTAATTTTAATCATATTTTATTCCTCCTTGTGATATTAAAAAACAAAAGATTCGCCCCTAAAAAGGGACGAATCTTTAAAAAACTAAAGTTCCGCGGTTCCACCCGTATTCCGCCCGTAAAGGCGGCACTTAATCTACCCTTAACGCGGGTAAAACGACCGAGTTTCGGAAAAATCCTCCCCTGCGGCACTCAAAGGTGGTGTTCGCGCTTCAGCACCCTGCGTTTCTTACAGCAAACAAAACGCTCTCTTAAAAGGTGCGGTGAAAGGCTACTGTCCTTATCATCATATTTTCAGTATT
>JAZREH010000216.1:0-9457 GCA_045660705.1 Acutalibacteraceae bacterium | reverse complement strand
AGAATTTTCTAATATTATTATCTATTATACATAAAAATTATTCGCTTGTCAATTTATTGTATCAAATAAAATTAAATCTTCAAAAGAAATTTTTTCATTTGCCCACACAACCCGTTCAAAAGTAAGACCGCTCGATGTTTCGGTTATGCCATCATAACAAATTTCAGCGCCGTTTGGAAATATTTTTTCAGTTTGTTTTTCGACACTTTGTTTTAAAAGTTGTTCAAGTTCATCGTAACTGTAAACCACCTCTTTTTCGCGTAGCAGTTCAAATTCAGGCACAAAAATACCAAACGGCAGTTTATTATTAAAAAGTGTGGCATATTTTTGCGAGTATGTAGAATTATACGGTTTTTTAACACAACCGAGATACAACGGAAATTTTGCACCGAAAACGGTTAAAACGGTCCTTTTTTTAGTTTCACCGACTGGAACGGTGATTTTTTCCTTAAAATTTTTAGATAAAGTAATTTTCTTTTGAATTCGCGCCGTAACACTCCCCTTTGAACGCACAAAAACGCTGCTGTCGGAATTTTCAAGCACGCCCGACACCAGCAAATCACCCTTTGAAACAACATCGCCAATCTTCACCAAAACATTTCCCGACATAACATCTATACCCGTTATTATTCCGTCACATTTTGCCTTTAAATTTGACGGATAACCGTTTTTGTCACGGTCACTCTTTTTTACTTCGGTAACATTTACGGTCAAAACACAATTTTCAATATTTAGCGACCCCCACGCAAGTTCGGGAATAAGCATCAGCATTTCCTGTGCATCGGCGGTGGTGTTGATCTTGCTTTTTCTTACCCCCTCATATATTCCTATTCGGCGGCAGGCATTTATAATTTCGGTTTCTTTGACATTTACATTACCGCTAACATTCACCGTCCATATAAAACCCGAAAGAAAATTCAGAGCAAGCGTAAAAATCAGCAATCCTGCAACAAACCCGCTTCGCGCACGATATTTATTTAAAAGAAAAGCGATACCTCTTTTCTTTAGAATATGTACGCGTATACCCGTTTTCCGTAACAGTTTTCGCATTATTTTGAATTTATTACTCGGCATTACGGCGTATATTCCGTCACGGTTTACCCGCACCGCGCGAAGACCTAAGCGGTTTTTTGCGGCAATATTCAGAAGTCTTTCAGGACCTGTTCCGTATATTCTGATGTGCAGTTCACCGCATATTATTCTGTAAAGCCACAGCATTTTATCACCTCACAAAGAAAATTCGATTGAAGAAAAATTACCGCGTACATTCAGTTGGCGGTCATCAAATACTGTTATATCAAAATCTCTGCCGAAAAGTGTCATCGAGCCTTTTCCTGCTTTAAGCCTTAAATATGTATCACAGTATTCAATTATCCCCGTACAACCATCTACAATCATTTCCTTGTTTGAGTAGAATGTAATGTGAGGTCCGCGAATATGTTCGGGTTTTAAAGTATCTTCGTTTCCGCCTAAAATTTTTTCCCTTTCTTTAGCACTTTCAAAACGAAACTTTCTTGACAACTTTGCCACACTCCAAAGAATTATGTTACCTTACAAAATATGAAAATTTCATATTAAAAATGCAGATTTGCATATATATATTTTGAGGTGTTGCGGCAGTGCGGTACAGAAAAATTTGCGGGACTTTTTCAGGAATATCTATACTGATAATGATACTGCTACTTATAATACTTCCCGACATTGGCAGAAACGGTGTTATAACGGCGCTTGATGTATGTGCAAGAATTGTTATACCCTCGCTGTTTCCGTTTGCTTTTTGCGTGCTTTTTATTATGAAAAGCGGTATTTTAGAGTATCTTAAAATACTTGAACCGTTTACATTACGGGTGTTTGGTCAAACCGGCGCGGAGTTTGCCGTATTTTTACTGTCACTTATCGGCGGCTATCCCGTAGGCGGCAGGCTTATTAAAGAACTGTGCGACACCAACTCCACAGACCGAAAACGCGCCGAAATACTTTTATGTTACTGTGTTAACTGCGGACCTGCCTTTGCCGTAATTGCGGTGGGAAGCGGTATATTAGGCTCAATTACCGTAGGATACATATTTTTAGGTTGTTCTATACTTTCGTCGCTTATTATGGCGGCTTTGGGTAGTGTTTTATTAAAAAAACAAAAAACTGTTCCTTATCGCAAAGATAAACAAACCGTTAATTTCGCCGATGTATTTGTCGAATCTGCATCGGCGGCTTCTGCTTCGGTTTTTTCAATCTGCGTTTTTGTAATTATTTTTTCGGTAATTACTTCGTATTTGTTGCACTTTTCCGCCAATGTTCCTTTACTGAAATATACAATTTGTTTTTTAGAGGTAACATCGGGTATTTTACAGACAAAAAATATATACTTAATTTCTTTCTTGTTAGGATTTTCGGGAATATGCGTTTGGATGCAGATTATGGCGGGTCTTGGCGATATTAAGGCGAATTTTTTAGCATTTGCAGTGTCGCGTATAGTCCACGGCGGTTTAAGCGCGTTGTTTACCTATGTTGCGGTGAAAATTTTTAAACCAACACTACCGACAATGACTAACGGCATTAAATTTACATTTAACGGCAGTATATCAACGGTTCATCTTACGGTAGCACTTGTTTCAATGGGTTTGTTATTCTGTATTTCGGTATTTGGCAAAAAAAGTTGTGGAAGTTTCAGCGTCGATGTGTTATAATCGTTTCATAATGGTGAAACGAGGTTGTATATATGGCATCGGTATTTAATAAAAAATTGCCGCGCGCCTGTGCGTGGTGCGTTTACGGAAAACCGTCCGATTATACCGAGGAGGTGTTTTGTTCAAAAAACGGAATAACCAACAAAACCGATTGTTGCCGCAAATATGCCTATGACCCGCTTAAGCGCGTACCCGCGAAAAAACGCCCCGCCGACGGGTATAAACCCGAAGATTTTCAGTTGTAAAAATTTTTTTAAAAAAACTGTTGACAAATTTAAGTCTTATGGTATAATAGTCTTTGCGCTATGGTGGATGTAGCTTAGTTGGTTAAAGCGCCAGTTTGTGGCACTGGAGACCGTGGGTTCGAGTCCCATCTTCCACCCCACTTAATGCCCTGCTGCGTAATGCGCAACGGGGCATTTTTTATAAAATCTATATTCCCATATTGGGGTGTCGTCAAGCGGTAAGACACAGCACTTTGACTGCTGCATTCGTAGGTTCGAATCCTGCCACCCCAGCCAGTCAGGCACCTTAAACGCAATGCGTATTAAGGTGCCTTTTTTATGCAATAAAAAAGAGGTTGATATTTTTGCAACTTGGTTATGTTTTCTTTATTAAAAGTATACTTTTCGGTGTTGGACTTGCTATGGATGCATTTTCTGTTTCGCTTGCCAACGGTCTGCACGAACCCGAAATGAGGCGCCGCAAAATTGTTGGGATTTCAGGTATGTTTGCCTTTTTTCAGGCGCTTATGCCAATGATAGGTTGGATTTGCATAAAAACTATTGCAACCTATTTTGAGTCGTTTCAGACCTTTATACCTTGGATTGCATTGATACTGCTTTCCTACATAGGCGGAAAAATGCTATATGAAGGAATAACGGACAAATGCGACGGTAGTGAGGGTTGCGGTCTTTCGTTCAGCGCTCTGATTGTTCAGGGAATCGCAACCTCCATAGATGCGCTCTCTGTTGGTCTTGATATTGGGGAATACACGCTCTTACCTGCACTTGTTTCATCGGTTATAATCGCCACCGTAACATTTATGATATGTTTTGCCGGTGTTATAATCGGCAAAAAGGTCGGCACAAGGCTTGCTGGTAAAGCAGGTATCTTTGGCGGTATAATACTAATCCTTATCGGTCTTGAAATTTTTATAACCGATGTGTTTTAGGTGGTAAATATGGAATTTTTAAAGTTTCTTGAAGGGATACGGACACCTTTTTTAGATGCATTTTTTTCGACGGTTACACACTTTGGCGAAGAAACTGTTTTTATTCTTGTCGGTCTTATCTTCTTTTGGTGCATTAACAAAAAGGACGGTTATTATATACTTACAATAGGGTTTGTGGGTACCGTAATTAATCAGTTTTTAAAACTGTGGTTCAGAATCCCCCGTCCGTGGGTTAAAGACCCCGATTTTAATCCCATTAAAAGTGCGATACCCGAAGCGACGGGTTATTCTTTCCCGAGCGGTCATACACAAACATCGGTTGGAGTTTTCGGTGCAATCGCGCTTACAACAAAAAAGATTATTCTTCGTGTTTTTTGCATTTTAGCGTGTTTGCTTGTCCCCTTTTCCCGAATGTATCTCGGCGTTCATACACCCGCCGATGTCGTCGTTTCTTTTATAATTGCAACAGTTTTGGCATTCACCTTGCGCCCTGTTATCGACATGGCTTTTAAGTCGCCAAAAAATATGCGAATATTCCTTTTATCAATGTTTGCGGTTTCTGTTGCCTATCTTATATTTGTTTTGACATACCGTTTTCCACAGGATATTGACAAGGAAAACCTTGCAAGCGGTATAAAAAACGCATACAAAATCCTCGGTTGTATACTTGGACTGTTAGTGGCTTTTGAAATCGATAACCGTTATATCAAATTCGATACAAAGGCGGTATGGTGGGCACAGATTATTAAACTTGCTGTCGGGATTATACCGATACTTATTATAAAAACATTTTTAAAACAACCGCTTTACACCCTGTTTGACGGCAGTTATGTTGCCGATGCAGTGCGTTATTTCCTGTTAGTTGTTTTTGCGGGCGGTATATGGCCCTTTACATTTAAGTTTTTTAGAAAAATATCAGAAAAGCCTGTCGGTTAAGACAGGCTTTTCTTTTAGTGAAATTGGTTGTATATTGAACAAAAATCCGCAAAAAATATTTAAAAGAAAATTTGCGGAGGTAATTAAATGTTTAAACACGAAAAAATGCTGTTTCATCCTGTGGCGATAGAAAAGCCAAACCCACAGTATGCGGTACTCTTGCAGGAACAACTCGGCGGCGGAAACGGCGAACTAAAGGCGGCAATGCAGTATATGTCGCAAAGTTTCAGAATCAAAGACCCCGAAATCAAGGATTTGTTTCTTGACATCGCCGCTGAGGAACTCGGTCATATGGAAATGGTCGCACAGACCATAAATTTACTCAACGGGCACGATGTTGATGCTCAAAAGGTTAACAGCGGTGAGATTCAGTCGCATGTTATTCTCGGTCTTAACCCAGGTCTTATAAATGCATCGGGTTATTCGTGGAATGCCGATTATGTTACGGTTACAGGTGATTTGTGTGCCGATCTTTTAAGCAATATCGCATCCGAACAGCGTGCAAAGGTGGTTTACGAATACCTTTACCGACAGATTGAGGATAAAAAAGTTCGCGAAACCATTGATTTTCTTTTAAACCGTGAAGAAGCACACAATCAGATGTTCCGTGATGCCTTTAACAAGGTGCAGAATTCAGGTTCTAACAGGGATTTTGGGACTACAAAAGCCGCGCGTATGTATTTTTCATTGTCTGACCCAGGTTCAAACGCTTTTGCAAGCGGCGAATCAAAACCTGTTTCATTTGAAAAATAAACCTGCGACCGCCAAGGTTTTTACTTGGCGGTCGTAATTATTATATTTGTTTATCGTCGGTTGCGGGGTTGTCGATCAACTCTCCGTCTTTTGTAAAACGTGAGCCGTGACATGGACAGTCCCACGAATGTTCGGCAGGATTATATTTAAGCGCACAACCAAGATGCGGACATCGCGGTACAGTAGGTGTTAGAAGTCCTGTAACCGACTCAAATGCATTTACGGCAAGTTGCGGGCGCAAAATACTGCGCGACGGCGAATAAACTTCGGCGTATTCGTTGTCCTTGTCTACAACAAGGTCGCAAAGCGTTTTCGCCGACACCATAGCCGAGGTCATTCCCCATTTATTAAAGCCTGTTGCTACAAACATATCGGGCGTGTTTTTTGAATACCGACCTATATACGGCACCTTATCGAGCGTCATACAGTCCTGTGTTGCCCATCGGGCAACTATTTTACTGTCTTTATAATGTTTTTTCGCAAACTCTTCAAGTTCACTAAAGCAACCGCCTTTTTTACCCGTACGGTGTCCGCCGCCGCCCAGCAGTAAAAGTCCGTTATAATTACGAAAAGAAAGACCCTTGTCTGATTCGTCAACATACATTCCCTCTATAATCGGCGCACCCTTTAGTGCTAATACATAAGAACGGTGCTGATACATTTTAAGAAAATATCCGCCGTGTTTATTTAATATCGGAAAATGCGTTGCTACTATCATCTTCTTACAGGAAATTTCACCGTATTGTGTTATTGCCTTATTGGGTAAAATTTCAATTACTTTTGTATTTTCATATATTGGGAGTTCTTTTGCTATCTCATATAAAAACTTCAGAGGATTAAACTGTGCCTGTGCCTTTACGCATACTGCACCTGCTACCGAAAACCCGAGCGCGTCAGCGTTTGAAAAAAAGGCATCTATTCCAAGTTTATTTAGGGCAGATATCTCCTTTTCAATTTTGGTTCTATTATCAATCGAATAAACATATGAATCCTTAATTTCATAATCACAGTCAATGTCTTTGCAAATTCGTGCGTATTCATCACACGCACACATCTGCGATTCAAGGTAAAGCCGCGCCTTTTCCTCGCCAAAGCGCTTAATTAAATCATTATATATAAGTCCGTGACCGATTGTGATTTTTGCCGTTGTGTTTTTTGTAATACCGTTACAGATTCTATCTGCCTCAACAAGAATACAGTCTATTCCCGCTTTTTTAAGATGATATGCGCAGAGTATACCCGCAATACCACCGCCGACAATCAGCACATCGGTATGTTTGTTTTCCTTTAAAGCATCAAACTGTATACTGTCAGATTTTTTAACCCAAATCGATTCCATAATTTAACCCCCGTTTATACGGATAGTATTTCCTGTAAAAACGGGGGTTATTAAATTAAAAATTACTCGATATCTTTACCGCAGCAGCGTTTGTATTTTTTACCGCTTCCGCAAGGACAAAGCGCGTTTTTGCCGACGGCACCCTTACCTCGTACGGTAAGAGGCTTATCATCGCCCGTTCCCATTTCTTCGGCAACCTTTTCGCGTTTTACCTCCCCATCGCGACGAACACGAACGGTCATAACAAGTTTTGCAGTCTGTTCGCGGATTGTATCAGTCATTGCAGAGAACATATCGTAACTTTCGTTGCGGTACTCAACAACAGGGTCGTGCTGACCGTAAGCACGAAGACCTATACCCTGTCGTAACTGGTCCATATTGTCGATGTGGTCCATCCAGTTTGCATCAACGCTACGAAGCATCATAACACGCTCAATTTCGCGCATAACATTACTGCCGAATTCAGCCTCGCGAGCCTCGTATTTGGTGTGTGCCTTTTCTTTAAGGTTTTCGGCAACCTCCTCACAGGAAGTATTGCCGAGTTCTTCGGTGGTGAAATGCAGGTCATCGCCGTCACATACCCAACCGAGGAAATATTCGCGAAGACCGTTTACATCCCAGTTATCGTGAACTTCTTCGTCGCTTAAATAAATTTTGCAGTAAGATTCAATGGTTTCGTCAAGCATACGCATAACGGTATCTTTAAGGTCGGCACCGTCAAGCACCTTATTACGCTGTGCATAGATAAGTTCGCGTTGTTTATTCATAACATCGTCGTACTGCAAAACATTCTTACGCGATGCGAAGTTCATACCCTCTTTTTTCTTCTGAGCGCTTTCGATAGTATGTGACAGCATTCCGCTTTCAAGCGGTACCGATTCATCCACCTTTAATGTATCCATCATACGGGAGATGTTTTCACCGCCGTAAAGACGCATAAGGTCATCTTCAAGCGAGATATAAAACTTTGTAACACCGGGGTCACCCTGTCGACCTGCACGACCGCGCAACTGATTGTCAATACGGCGTGAATCGTGGCGTTCGGTACCGATTATACAAAGACCCCCCGCCGCCCGTACCGCATCGGCTTCGGGTGCGATTTCTTCCTTGAAATTCGCGTAGTACTTGCCGTACAGTTCGCGTGCCGCAATAATATCGGCGTCGTCGGTTTCACCAAAGCCTGTTGCTTCAAGAATCATATCCTCGCTCAAACCGTCGTGACGGAGTTGTGCCTTAGCAAGATATTCAGCATTACCGCCAAGCATAATATCGGTACCGCGTCCTGCCATATTTGTAGCAATAGTAACGGCATAGGGTTTACCTGCCTGCGCGATAATCTCGGCTTCCTTTTCGTGGTGCTTTGCGTTGAGAACATTATGCTTTATGCCGTGTTTCTTAAGAAGTGATGACAAAAGTTCGGATTTTTCAATCGTAACGGTGCCCACAAGAACAGGCTGACCCTTTTGGTTACAACGGATAATATTATCAATGACCGCGCGGTACTTTGCCATTTCTGTTTTAAAAACAGCATCGTTTTCATCAATACGAGCAAGCGGTTTATTGGTCGGAATCTCGATAACATCAAGTTTATAAATCTCCTGAAATTCCGCTTCTTCGGTCATTGCGGTACCCGTCATACCCGAAAGTTTCTTATAAAGTCTGAAGAAATTCTGGAATGTTATGGTAGCAAGGGTTTTTGATTCGTGTTCAACCTTAACGCCCTCTTTTGCTTCGATTGCCTGATGAAGACCCTCATTGTAACGGCGACCGAACATCAGACGACCCGTAAACTCATCGACGATTATTACCTCGCCGTCCTTTACGACGTAATCAACATCGCGCTTCATAATACCGTGGGCGCGAATCGCCTGATTTATATGGTGAGCAATCTCAATATTTTCGGAATCATTAAGATTTTCAATGTCAAAGTATCTTTCTGCCTTTTCAACACCAGACGGCGTAAGAGTTGCAGTGCGTGCCTTTTCATCGACAACAAAATCGCCGTCATAGTTGGTAACATCATCGCTCGCCTTATCGTCCATTTCCTTAACCTTATACATTTTAAGGGAAAGTGCGAAACGGTTGGCACGTGTATAAAGGTCGGTCGATTTATCGCCCTGACCTGAAATGATGAGGGGTGTACGCGCCTCGTCAATCAATATCGAGTCAACCTCATCGACGATGGCGAAGTTATGACCGCGCTGAACCTTTTGTTCCTTGTAAATAACCATATTATCGCGGAGATAGTCAAAACCGAGTTCGTTATTGGTGCAGTAGGTTATATCGGCATTATAAGCCTCGCGCTTGATGCTCGTCTTTGAGGTAAGATAGAATATTTTATCCGCAACGTTATCGCCAAATGCACGGACGGACGGATAAATTACAGAAATCGTCTTGCCGATTCCCGTGGGTGCCTGACAGAAAAGACGTGATCCCTGCTTTATATCGTAATAGCACTCGCGGACCATTTCGTCCTGGCTCTCTCGAAGATTCGCATACGGAAACCTTGCCTTCTTTGCAGACTCTCTGCGAGTTATGTGACGCTCACGCAAAAAGCTCGCCTTTATATAA
>JAZREH010000215.1:0-1265 GCA_045660705.1 Acutalibacteraceae bacterium | reverse complement strand
GGTGTAAGTCCATATGTACTTGCGTCGACTATTATACAGGAACAGGGTTCAAAAGGTACCAGTGACCTTATTTCGGGTAACACCTCTTACGGTAAGTATTATAACTTCTTTAATATCAAAGCATCGGGAAGCGATGTTGTCGGCAACGGACTCAGACACGCCCAAAGCGAAGGTTGGACTACCCGTTCGGCATCAATTATAGGCGGTGCGCAGACCTATGCTAAAGGTTACATAACCAACGGTCAGGACACCTATTTTTATAAAAACTTTGACCTTGTAACTCCGCCGTATTATACTCTTCAGTATGCCCAAAGCATCTACGATTCGCGTTCTTCGGCATCGCGCATAAGGGATATATATAATACTAACTATAACGCTCCGCTTATATTCAGGATTCCTGTTTATACTTCAATCCCCGAAACGGTTGCCGAAAAGCCCGTTGAAAACGACCTGCTCAATAACTACTACCTTTTGTCGATGTCGGTTGACGGATTTTCGATGTATAACTATTACTATTCGTTGTCGGTGTCGGGTGACAGGGTAATAGATGTCACACTGCCGACAGGCGCAAGCCTTACCACAAACCACCCCTTTAATCTTTCTGCAGGGGTAAACAGTGTTGCGGTAACTGTTCGCGCCCAGACGGGATATACCAACACATATTATCTTACCGTTACGGCTGATAAACCCTGCACACTCTATGTTTCGCCCTGTGCGGGATACCACACCCATTCCGAGTGGCATACCGATGTGCCCTCGGGGAATTATACGACAGGAAGACAGTCGCGCTATTGTACGGTGTGCGGCATCACTCAAACACAGATAACACCTATGTTACAGCCGCTTACGGCACAGACACTTGTAAATGTAAGGCGTGAGTTACTGCTTTTAAGCGGTAAGTTTGATGCCGATGTTAACTGTGACGGCTTTACCGATGTGCTTGACCTTATAAGATTTAAGAAAATGCTTATTGCGGGATAAACACGCAACAAAAAACATAATATGTAAAAAAACACTTGACAAAACAAAATCTTGTGATATAATAGTTGTCGACAAAGAAGCAGAACACCGCGTTCTCACCCCGCGCAAGTAAGCGCTCGGTTAATACTGAATAATGCCTGTAATAGGTGTATTGTGCAGTTTTAAACGCGGAAAACATTATGTGTTCCGCGTTTTTTGTTATAAATTTTGTTTTTTACTGAATTACGGGGGTGCTTCACAATCAGCAGCAAAGAATTATCAATCAACGAAGGTATTAAATTTAA
>JAZREH010000214.1:0-1825 GCA_045660705.1 Acutalibacteraceae bacterium | reverse complement strand
GGCGGAAGTGATATCAGACTGATTGCCAAAATCGAAAATTCATCAGGCATTGAAAACTGCGATGCCATACTTAATATCGCCGACGGAATTATGGTGGCACGCGGTGATATGGGTGTTGAAATTCCGTTTGAGCGCCTGCCGGGTATACAAAAACGGCTTATTCGCAACTGTGTAAAAAACGGAAAGCCCGCAATCACCGCAACACAGATGCTTGAAACGATGATTGAAAACAGCGCGCCCACCCGTGCCGAAATCAGCGATGTAGCAAACGCTGTTTTCGATTCAACAAGTGCCGTTATGCTGTCGGGAGAAACGGCAATCGGTCACGACCCCGCCCGCGTTGTGCAGGTTATGTCAAGCATATGCGAACGCGCCGAACAGGACATTTTTACGGCATACAATTATCATGCACCTCGCGGTCTTGAAGAAATAAACAACGCAACCGATGCCATATGCGATGCCGCCGCACTTGCCGCCGAACACATTGGAGCCTCCGCTATAATTGCCGTAACCTTAAACGGCGATACCGCCCGCACAATGTCAAAGTACCGCCCGAGAATCAGTATTATCGGTGCCACCGACAGTCTTAAAACCTATAACCAACTTGCGGCAAGTTGGGGTGTTATCCCAATTTTAACAAAGCCGCAGACCGACACCGATGCTCTTTTTTCACATGTTATTCAGTGCGCCCTTGAGGAGAAACTCATATCTTACGGCGACACAGTGGTAATAACTTCGGGCGCCCCCGTCGGAATAAGCGGTAAAACAAACCTGCTTAAAATAACCGAAGTGTAAGAAACAGACCCCTTAAGAATCTTAAGGGGTCTGTGTTTTACATATTTTCGTAAATTTCAATTATTCGGTGCAGTCGGTGATTCAGTCCCGAAACGGTGATTGCCTCGTTTGAGAGTTTGCACAACTCTTTAAGCGATGCATCGGGGTTGTCGCGGCGAAGTATTGCCGCGGAGTACAGTTCAGGCGGAAGGCTTCCAAGTCTGTCTGCCTTTTCAAGGGCGTCAATGGCGCGGCGCTGTGCGATAGATGCCTCTACCGTTCGCCCAATGTTTCCGCTGTCGCAGTTTCGCGCGCGGTTCATATTGTTCTTAACACTTTTAATAATAGTGGTTTCGATAAGTTCAAGGCTCCGTGCCGACGCACCCATTACGGTAAGCAGATTTACCACCATTTCACTCCGCTTGATATACACAACAAAACCCTTGCCACGTGTCGAAATGTTCGCCGATATGTAGTTTTCTGCCATCAGTTTCACAAGTTCTTGGGCAAGGCGTCTGTCCTTTACGGGGAAGTCGACACGGTATCCCGCCGCGGGGTCGCTTAAATGCCCGCAGGCAAGAAATGCGCCGCGTATAAACGCGGCCGAGCAACACTCCCGCCAAAAGACCTCCGAATTAATAGCACCGTCATATATAGCGAAATCAACCGATGCAAGTATCCGCAGTCGGTCGGCTTCGTTTACGACCTGTGCGCGCCAGACGGTATGACTGCCGCCGCCCGAAACAACCTCGGTTTCGGCATCGTATACCTTTGATATCATTTCGGCGTAAAGACGTGCGGTGCGCTCGTTTTCGGTCTGCATACATATCTTTTTTATGTTAAAGGAACGACTGAAAAGCAGAAAGCCGTATGTAAGCGGCTCTCTGCAACATTTGTTTATTTTTATTTCGGCAAGTTCGTTTTTAATATCCGAACAAAATGACATTCCTATCAGCCCTTGTATATATCCCTGTGCAAAGCGCTTGCATAGTAACCGCTCTGCTCAAGGTGTTTATAAATCAGTTCTGCAATAGCAACCGAACGGTGTTTA
>JAZREH010000213.1:0-10180 GCA_045660705.1 Acutalibacteraceae bacterium | reverse complement strand
TTACAAAACTTCGCTATGATAAAATTGTTATTATGGCCGATGCCGATGTCGACGGTAGCCATATCAGAACACTTCTTTTAACATTTTTCTTCCGCTATATGCCCGAACTTATCGAAACGGGTCATATATACCTTGCCCAACCGCCCCTTTACAGGGTTTCAAAGGGCAAACAACACTTTGATGCCTTTACCGATGAAGAAAAGGCACAGTATATCGAGCAACTTGGCGGCACCGCCGATGTTCAGCGCTATAAGGGTCTTGGTGAAATGAACCCCGACCAACTTTGGGAAACAACCCTTGACCCCGAACGCAGAACTATGCTTCGTGTTAATATGTCGGATGCACAGATTGCCGACGAAACCTTTACTATGCTTATGGGTGAGGAAGTTGAACCGCGCCGCCGCTTTATTGAGGAAAACGCGCTGTTCGCAACCGACCTTGATATTTAAGGAGGGATAGAAATTGGCTAAAAATCAGGAAATCGTAAAATGGCCCTCTGATGAGGAAACAAGCATACTTCCCGTTGAAATTGTCGACGAAGTAAAGGCAAGTATGCTTCAGTATTCGATGTCGGTACTAGTCGGTCGTGCTATCCCCGATGTGCGCGACGGTCTTAAACCCGTTCACAGAAGAATACTTTACACAATGTATGAAAACGGTCTCACCCCCGAAAAGGCATACCGTAAGTGCGCCGACACCGTCGGTGCGGTGCTCGGTAGATACCATCCGCACGGCGACTCGTCGGTTTATGATGCGATGGTTCGTATGGCACAGGATTTCTCACTGCGCTATCCCCTTATCGACGGACACGGTAACTTCGGTAACATCGACGGCTATCCCGCCGCTGCCTACCGTTATACCGAGTCGAAGATGAACCGTCTTTCCCTTCATATGCTTGATGATATTGATAAGGAAACGGTTGATTTCAGTCCTAACTACGACGACCGTTTAAAAGAACCCGATGTTCTGCCTGTCCGTTTCCCGCAACTGCTTGTTAACGGCTCGTCAGGTATTGCGGTCGGTATGGCTACCGAGGTGCCGCCCCATAACCTCGGTGAGGTTATCGACGGTATGTGCTGTCTTATTGATAATCCCGATGCCGATTTGCAGGAAATCTGTCAGTATATAAAGGGTCCCGACTTCCCGACGGGCGGTATCATTATGGGCAGAAGCGGTATCCGCGCCGCCTATGCAACGGGCAGAGGTAAAATCGTTGTCCGCGGTAAGGCGGAAATCGAGGAAACCTCTAACGGAAAATTCCGCATAATCATTACCGAAATTCCGTATAAGGTACGCAAAAAGGACCTTGTTAAGCATATCTATGACCTTGCCGCCGAAAAGCGGATTGAGGGCATTGACGATGTTGTTGACTATTCAAGTAAGCGTGACGGCGGTATCAGAATCGTTATCGACATAAAGCGTGATGCTAATCCGCAGGTCGTTCTTAATAAGATTTACAGTTATACCGCACTTCAGACCACCATCGGTGCTATACTGCTTGCGATTGTTAACGGTAAACCGCAGATACTGACACTTAAGGAGATGCTGCAAAACTGCATCGACTTCCAGTGTGAAATTATCCGTAGGAGGACCGAATACGACCGCAGAAAGGCGGCAGAGCGTGCCCATATTTTAGAGGGTCTGAAAATTGCGCTTGACTTTATTGATGAGGTTATCGAAATCATCAGAAGTTCAAAAACCATTCCCGAAAGTAAGGAGCGACTGTCCGAAAGGTTTGGTCTTGACGATATACAGACCACCGCGATTGTTCAGATGCAACTCGGTAAACTTGCGGGTATGGAAAAACAGAAGATTCTTGACGAGTTACAGGAAAAATACGACTTTATCAAGGAATGTGATGAAATACTCGGCTCGCACGCGAGAGTTCTTGACATTGTTAAGACCGAGTCATTAAATCTTCGTGACAAGTTCTCTGACGAGCGCAGAACCGAAATTTCCGATGTCGCGGGCGAGGTTGATATTGAGGACCTTATCCCCGAGGAAGAATGTGTTATCACCAAGACCGAAAACGGCTATATCAAGCGTGTTCCGTCAAGTGAATACAATGTTCAGAACCGCGGCGG
This sequence comes from Acutalibacteraceae bacterium, assembly GCA_045660705.1. Taxonomy (GTDB): domain Bacteria; phylum Bacillota; class Clostridia; order Oscillospirales; family Acutalibacteraceae; genus UBA737. The sequence goes on along the minus strand of JAZREH010000213.1, from coordinate 8,096 downwards.
TAAGGGTATAACGGGTATGAAGACAAGGGAAGACGACATAATCGAGAATATGTTTATCTGCTCGTCGCACGACAGTATAATGCTGTTCTCTAACCTTGGCCGCGTATACAGAATCAAGGCGTACGAGATTCCCGAGGGCGGCAGAACAGGTAAGGGTATGAACCTTATCAATGTTGTACCTTTAATGCCTGATGAAAAGATTACCACAATTCTGCCCTGTACCGTAAAGGACGACGAGGAAAGATACCTGTGTATGGTAACACGAAAGGGTATTATAAAGCGTACCCGTCTGTCCGACTTCAAGAACACACGCAAAAACGGTATTATCGCGCTTTCGATTGACGACGGTGACGAACTCGCCTTTGTAAGAATGACAAGCGGCGACGAAAATCTGCTTCTTGCTACCAAGCGCGGTATGGCAATTAAGTTTAACGAAAACGATGCCCGCGTTTTAGGAAGAACGGCGCGCGGTGTTAAGGCGATTACTATGCGTGAGGGCGACAGCGTTGTTGATATGGCAATCTGTGGCGAGGATACAAGGATTCTTACCATAACCGAAACAGGTTACGGCAGAATCAGTCCCGTTTCGGACTACCGTCTGCAGTCGCGCGGCGGTAAGGGTATAAAGAACTACCGCGTAGATAAGTACGGTGATGTTGCGGCGGTACTGCCTGTCACCGACGAAAACGATATAATTATGATTGCCTCTAACGGTATTATTATCCGTATCTTTGCGGGTGATGTTTCTGAACTTTCGCGCCCTGCAAAGGGTGTCCGCGTAATGCGTGTTTCCGAGGGCGAGCGTATACTGTCGGTCGGTCTTGCCGAACACGATGAAAATGAGGTCAACGATACCCCCGAGGCTCCCGATGCCGATGCGGGCGCGGTTGAACCCGAAACCGAATCGGACGGCGAGGAATAGGAAATAAGTTTAAAGCCTGTGTAAAAAAACACAGGCTTTGATATAAGGTTGTGAAATTATGGAAAGAGAAAAACTTTCAAGCCGATTAGGCTTTATACTGCTTAGCGCGGGTTGTGCAATCGGCGTAGGAAATGTATGGAAATTCCCTTGGATGGCGGGTCAGTACGGCGGCGGTATATTTGTTCTTATATACCTTTTGTTCCTTGTAATACTGGGTCTTCCCGTTATGGTTATGGAATTTTCGCTTGGCCGCGCAAGTCAGGCAAGCCCCGTTGGAATTTATCAGAAACTTGAAAAAAAGGGTCAGAAATGGCATCTGCACGGGTATGCGGCACTTGTTGCAAACTTCTTGCTGATGATGTTTTACACCTCGGTTACGGGTTGGATTCTTTACTACTTTGTAAGTTTTGCGGGCGGCAAAATGACGGGCATCACCAACGAACAGTCGGCATCGCTTTTCGGCGGTATGCTTTCAAATCCCGCTATTATGGTCGGATTTATGGCGATTGCCGTCGTACTTGGCTTTTTAATCCTGTCTTTCGGTCTGCAAAAGGGTGTTGAACGCGTCACAAAGTATATGATGATTGCTCTCTTGTTGCTGATGATTATACTTGCAATCAACAGTTTCACGCTTGACGGTGCAAAAGAGGGTCTTATATTCTACCTTGCACCCGATATCAGCAAAATTAACGGCAATGTTATTGTGGGTGCTATGAATCAGGCGTTCTTTACTTTAAGCCTTGGTATCGGCTCGATGGCGATTTTCGGCAGTTATATAGGCAAAGAGCGTTCGCTTATGGGCGAATCAATAAATATTCTTGTGCTTGACACCTTTGTGGCGATTGTTGCGGGACTGATTATCTTCCCCGCCTGTTTCACATTTGATGTTGAACCGGGCGCAGGTCCAAGCCTTTTGTTCGTCGCAATGGCAAAGGTATTCAATAATATGGCAGGCGGCAGATGGTGGGGCACACTTTTCTTCCTGTTTATGTTCTTTGCGGCAATGTCAACCGTTGTTGCCGTATTTGAAAATATCCTCGCCTGTGTGCGCGAACTTACAGGTTGGGGCAGAAAAAAAGCCTGTATTATCTGTGGCGTGGCAATACTTCTTTTGTCGGTGCCCTGTGCACTCGGCTTTAACCTGTGGTCGGGCTTTGTTCCGTTTGCAGGCGGCTCGTCGGTCCTTGATTTAGAGGATTTCTTTGTAAGTTACTGTGCTTTGCCGCTTGGTTCACTCTGTTATGTACTGTTTTGTGTCAGTAAAAAGGGTTGGGGCTTTGATAACTTTATCAGTGAAGCCAATGCAGGTAAGGGTCTTAAAATAAAGAAATGGATGCGACCCTATATGACATATGTACTGCCCGCGATTATTATTGCACTTTTTGTAATCGGTATTGTTAATTTTGAGTTTAGCGACGGATTTACAATCTGGAATACAATTAAGGGGATGTTTGCATGACAAAGCATATTATTCTTTGGAAACTTAAAGAAAAGTATAATACCGATGCGGTAAAACAGGATATAAAGGTCGGTTTGGAGGGACTGCTCGGTGTAATCGACGGTCTTGTAGAAATTAAGGTGCAGACTAACTCCCTTGAAAGTTCAAATGCCGATGTTATGCTGTATTCGGTGTTTCGTGATGCACAGGCGCTTAAAAATTACGCCACCCACCCCGAACATGTAAGGGTTGCCGACACATATGTCCGCCCGTTCACCGAAACAAGACTGTGTCTTGATTTTGATGAATAATAGGTATAAAAGAAAAAGGAACGCCGCGGCGTTCCTTTTTTATATACTTTTAATAATGTCGTGTTTGTACACACTAAACTTTATTTCGGGGAAACTTTGCGAAAGGGTTTTTGAAAGCGGGTCTAACACCGTAATTTCGGTGTGGTAATGCCCCGCATCAAACAGCGAAATGCCGTTATTTATTGCATCGACAAACACATTGTGCTTAACATCGGCGGTGACAAGGGCATCAAAACCGCCCTTTATTGCGGTATCAAGGTATCCGCCGCCGCTGCCCGAACATACAAGCACGCGGTTTATCGGGCGAACACCCGCAACATACCTTACACCGCCGCCAAGCGCTTTTTTAAGCGTATGTGCAAAACTGTCGGGCGAAACCCCGTCAAGAAACCCCGCGCGAAGTAAAAACCCGTCATCGGCAGTAACCGTTTCGATGTTTTCAAGACCGATTGCCGCACAAAGGCAGTCATTTACACCGCCCGCCCCGATATCAAGGTTTGTGTGCATCGAAATGACCGAAATGTGATTCTCAATAAGGCGGTACACCACCGAGTCGTCACGAATTTGCTTTAACCCGTCAAAAATTACGGGGTGGTGGGTGATTATAAGGTCAAAACCGCCCTCTACCGCCCTGTCAAGCGCCGTTTTGTCGCAGTCAAGGGTGATAAGCGCGCGTTTTACCTCAAAATCCCTGCCGCCGACAAGAATACCGACATTGTCAAAGTCGCAGGCGGTGTGGGGCGGGTAAAGTTCGCAAAGACGGTCAAAAATCTGCCCTATAGTAATCATAATTTTTTAACGAAAGAATCCTTAAGCGCAACGGTGCGGTTAAAGATTATATTGTCGGGGGTCGAATCCTCGTCAAGGCAGAAATAACCCTGACGCATAAACTGGAATGTGTCGCGGACTTTAGCACCCTTAAGGTCGGCATCGACCTTGCAACCGTTAAGTACGGTCAGCGAATCGGGGTTAAGATTGTCGGCAAAGGAGGAAACGCCCTCCTCATCGCTGGGATTTTCGACATTGAAAAGTCGGTCATAAAGACGGATTGTCGCATCGGCGCAGTGGTCGGCGCTGACCCAGTGAAGCGTGCCCTTAACCTTTCTGCCGTCGGGGGTTTCACCGCCGCGGCTTTCGGGGTCGTAGGTGCAGTGAACCGCCGTAATGTTGCCCGCATCGTCGGTTTCGTGGGATGCGTATTTTACATAGTACGCACCCTTAAGGCGTACCTCTTTTGTTGGGCAAAGGCGGAAATACTTACCCGGTGGGTCAAGCATAAAGTCGTCCTGCTCGATATAAATTTCACGCGAGAAGGTAACCGTGTTTTTGCCAAGTTCGGGTTTGTTCGGGTTGATATCAACCGCAATTTCCTCGGTCTTATTTTCAGGATAGTTGTCAATTATAACCTTTAAGGGGCGAAGTACCGCCATTGCGCGGTCGGCGTTTTCGTTGAGGTAGTCGCGCACGCAGGACTCAAGCAGAGCATAATCGATAACGCTGTACGCCTTTGAAACGCCGATTTTGTCGACAAAGGCGCGTATCGCCTCGGCAGGATAGCCGCGGCGGCGCATACCGCAGATGGTAGCCATTCTCGGGTCGTCCCAACCCGAAACAAGACCGTCGTTTACAAGTTTAAGGCATTTGCGCTTGCTGGTTAAGGTGTAGTTAACATTCATACGCGCAAACTCAATTTGCCTTGGCGGCATTACGGTATCAACAGCCTCTAAAACCCAGTTGTAAAGCGGACGGTGGTTTTCAAACTCAAGCGAGCAAAGCGAGTGTGTAACACCCTCGCGCGCATCACTCAGCGGATGGGCAAAGTCGTACATCGGGTAAACGCACCACTTGTCGCCTGTGCGGTGGTGGTGAGCCTTCAAAATACGGTAGATAATCGGGTCGCGCATATTGAGGTTTGACGACGACATATCAATCTTGGCACGAAGTACCATCGAACCCTCGTCAAACTCGCCCGCCGTCATACGGGCAAAAAGGTCGCGCGATTCCTCTATGGGTCGGTTGCGGTAAGGGCTTTCCTTGCCCGCCTCGGTAAGGGTGCCGCGGTACTCGCGAATCTCGTCGGCGCTGCTTTCGTCAACATAGGCAAGACCCTTGTCAATCAGTTTTACCGCGCACTCATAAATATAATCAAAATAATCCGATGCGTAAAGCACCTTATCCCACTTGAAACCGAGCCACTCGATATCTTTCATAATAGCATCGACATACTCGACATCTTCCTTTGTGGGGTTGGTGTCGTCAAGGCGGAGGTTACAGGTGCCGCCGTACTTTTCGGCGGTGCCGAAGTCGATGCAGATAGCCTTTGCGTGACCGATGTGCAGATAGCCGTTAGGCTCGGGCGGGAAACGGGTCTGAACCTTGTTGTATACGCCCTCTTTTAAATCCTCGTCGATAAAGTCGTGGATAAAGTTGGACTTATTTACCGTTTCGTTTTCCTCGGTTAAAATTTTATTCTCTTCCATCAAAAAAACCTCTTAAATAGAATTTACAAACTGATTTATACGCTCGCCGACACGCTCACGCCCTAAAACCTGCATAATACTGCAAAGGTCGGGGGTGTTGCGCCGTCCCGTCACCGCGATACGAAGAACGGTACTAAGGTCGCCCGCACTTCCCTTAAATGCGTCGGGGTTTGCCTTGTATTCCTTGGTGTCGGCGGCAAAGCCCAACGCGGGACACAGCGATTTTATACGGTCGAACCACGCCTGACGGTCGTCGTCCGCGTTATAAACCTTTAAATACTCGCAAAGGAACGCCTTTGCATCGTCGGGAGCAATATTTTCGGGAAGTTCATAAGACGGGACATAAAGTTCCTCGTAAAAATAGGAGAAATAGTCCTTTGCATCACTCCACTTGGCGATATCCTTACGGGGTTTCGGTACATCGCGGTCGATTGACAGCATCTGGCGCGTAAATTCGGGGTCGCGATTAAGAAGTTTTGCAAACTCGCCGTCAAATTCCTGCGCCCACGCCGTCAGTTTTTCGTAAACGGTATCTGACGACATAGAAGCAACCTTAATCTTGCTGACATCAATAAGTTTGTTCTGGTCGAAAAGGGCGCCCGAAACGCTCATTTTTTTCAGGTTGAACTTAAATGTGCGGTAGTCGGCAGTCGGGTTTGCGCGGCGCCAATCCTCAAAGTCGGATGCGGCAATGGTCATAAGGTATTCGATAACGCTGTCGGCGTCGTATCCTTGCTCGGCAAAGAAGTAAACCGCCGCCTCGGGGTCCTTGCGCTTAGAAATCTTGCGCTTGGCACCGCCGTCCAGTTTCATTATCGGGGAAATGTGCCCGTACTTGGGCGGCTTAAAGCCTAACAGTTTAAAAAGTTGTATGTGTTTTGGCACCGAAGAAATCCACTCATCCCCGCGAAGCACATGGGTGGTGTGCATAAGGTGGTCGTCAATCGCGTGTGCAAAGTGGTAGGTCGGAATGCCGTCGGATTTAAGCAGAACGAAATCCTCGTCATTTTCGGGCATTTCGATTTTACCCTTTATAACATCGTCAAATGTGATGCGGTTTTCCTCACATCCGCCCGATTTAAGGCGGATTACAAAGGGTTTGCCCTCGTCAATCAGCGCTTTTGCCTCGTCATATGTTATGTTGCGGTGGGTCGCCCACTCGCCGTGGTAACCTGTGCGGATTTTCTTTTCTTCCTGCTCTTGACGCTTAAGGTCAAGTTCCTCAGCGGTGCAGAAACACGGGTACGCAAGACCCTGCCGTATCAGTTCTTTGGCATATGTCTGGTATATTTCGGCGCGGTCGCTCTGGCGGTAGGGTCCGTAGACACCCTTTTGCTCACTTCCGCTTATAAAGCCCTCGTCAATAGAAATGCCAAAGCGGTAAAGTCCGCCGATTATGTCCTCAATACCGCCCTCGATTTCACGCTTTTTGTCGGTGTCCTCGATTCGGGTGAAGAAGATACCGTCCGACGAGGTTGCGGTGATGCGGTTTACAAGAGCCGCAAACAGGGTACCTAAATGCAGGTAGCCCGTCGGACTCGGCGCAATACGGGTGACACGCGCACCCTCTTTAAGGTCGCGCGCGGGATAAAGACCCTCAAAGTAATCGGGGGTCTTATCAATATCGGGCAACAAAAGTTGCGCTAACTGTTCGTTTTGATTCATTGGGGATTCTCCTGTTTTTACGAATTGCCGAGTAACTTGCTTAACTCCGACATAAAGGTGTTTATGTCCTTAAATTGACGGTATACCGATGCAAAGCGGACATACGCTACCTCGTCGATATCCTTGAGTTTGTCCATAACAAGTTCGCCGATACGGGTGCTGCTGACCTCGCGGTCAAGCGAGTTCTGTATCGCCGTTTCGATATCGTCAATCGCGCGCTCGATAGTTTCGATAGAAACGGGGCGCTTTTCGCAAGCGGTAAGCATACCGTTACGCAGTTTGTCGCGGCTGAAAGTTTCGCGCGAACGGTCCTTTTTGATTACGATTATGGGCAGACTTTCAATCATTTCATAGGTTGTAAAACGCTTGGTGCACTGTAAACACTCACGCCGACGGCGTATGCGCTCGCCCTCGTCAGTAGGGCGCGAGTCGATTACCTTGCTTTCTTCATATCCGCAGAAAGGACATCTCATAAAAATACCACCTTTAAAATTTTAATTCTTACTTTGTGCCGAAAATACGGTCACCCGCATCGCCAAGACCTGGGAGGATATAGCAATGGTCGTTAAGGCAGTCGTCAAGACCCGCACAGTATACGGGAACATCGGGGTGAGCCTTTGTAAACGCCTCAACACCCTCGGGTGCGGCGATTATGCACATAAATTTAATGCGGCGGGGGTTAAATTCCTTGATTCGTGTTACCGCGTCGATAGCACTTCCGCCCGTTGCAAGCATCGGGTCAAGCACGAAAACATCGCGCTCGTTAAGGTCGGCGGGCAGTTTGCAGTAGTAATCAACAGGCTTGTGGGTTTCGGGGTCGCGGTACATACCGATGTGACCTACCCTTGCGGCGGGGATAAGGCTCAAAACACCGTCCACCATTCCAAGTCCTGCACGAAGAATCGGCACAAAAGCCATCTTTCTGCCTGCAAGCACCTTGGTCTTTGCCTCCATCATCGGGGTCTTGACCGTCGCATCTTCAAGCGGCAGGTCGCGGGTCGATTCGTAGCACATAAGCATCGCAATCTCGCTTACAAGTTCGCGGAACTGCTTTGAACCGGTGTTTTCGTCGCGCAGGATAGAGAGTTTGTGCTGAATAAGCGGATGGTCCATTACAAAAACATTGTCATTCATTTTTATATCCCCTTTAAAGTTTTTCAATATCCATTACCATATCGACACGGCGCTGATGACGGCCGCCCTCAAACTCGGTGTCGACAAAAAGGTCGCAAAGTTCTATAGCAGTTCCAACCCCGATTACCCTGCCCCCAAGACACAGG
>JAZREH010000212.1:0-2703 GCA_045660705.1 Acutalibacteraceae bacterium | reverse complement strand
TTTGAAAAACCGCATACCTACTATGTTGACTTGTCGCAGGATTTATGGAATCTGCGTCAGGAGTTGCTTAACACACATTCTGTTAAGGGAGAATAATTATGAAAAAACTGGCTTTAGTTTTTGTTTTGATTTTTGCGCTTTCGCTTTGCGGATGCGGTGAAAAAAAAGAAAAATCACAACTTAAGGTGGATATTGAATACTATGCAAAACTCGGTCAGATGACCGACTGTGAATTTACACTTGGCTCAGACCTTGATAAACTTGACAAACTTGTTAAGGAGGGACTTGAGGCAGAACACACCCACGACGAGGATGCCGTTATTTATGAGCAGACCGAACACGACGGATACACCGAAATCAGCGCGGGCGACTTAAAGTACTTTTATGTTACCGATAAAAAATCCGACGGTATAGGACTTATTGTGTCGCTTGACGGCGCCTACGGTTTTGAGCAGGGCGCGGTCGCGGTTGATATAAAGGAAAAACTTGCCTCAGCGGGATTTGAGGCAGAGGAAAAGACCGCCGATAAAGAGCAGGTATTCTTCCTGCCGTCATTTGCACAGTTCACAACTTTAAGTTATGATTTCGGTAAAAATACCGTAGTATTTATTTTTGAAAACAATGCCCTTTGCGCCTGTACGCTTTCGGGCGAGGATTGGAGTATATAATGTCTGTTGAGGTTAAGGATACGGCAGGATTTTTTCCTGTCCTGCCGCTTCGGGGACTTGTTGCGTTCCCGAATATGATGCTCACATTCGATGTGGGCAGAAAGATGTCGGTAAACGCGCTTAATGCGGCGATGGACTCAAACCAACTGATTTTTCTTGTCGCACAAAAGGATATCGCGGTTGATGAGCCAAAGGAAAATGACCTTTATGATTTGGGTTGCCTTTGCAGGGTCCGTCAGGTGCTTAAAATGCCCGACGGCGGCGTTAAGGTGCTGGTTGAGGGTGTCTGCCGTGCTACATATTCAGCGCTTACTATGGGTGCCAAGTATATGGTCGCGCGTATTACACGCTGTGACGATGCGCCTATAAAGAATCGCGCTATATATGTCGAAAGCCTTATACGCCGTATAAGGTCTGAATTTGAAAAGTATGTAACGGTAAGTCCGAATGTCGCACCTGATGTTGTAATGACGGTTGCTACCAATGAGGAACTCGGTTACCTTGCCGATTTTATCGCTTTCAGTATACCTGCACCCTACGATGATAAACAGTATGTTCTTGAACAACTGTCGCCCGTCAGCCGTGCTAAAATACTGCTTGAACTTTTAAGTAAGGAACGGCAGATTACAGAAATCGACAACCGTATCGGTGAAAAGACAAGAAGACATCTTGACGATAATCAGCGCGATTATTATCTTAAAGAGCAGATACGCGCTATAAACGAGGAACTTTACGGCGTTGACGAGGGCGACGAAACCGAGGAATATTATAGCAAGATTGATGCACTTGATGCCGAACAGTCGGTTAAGGATAAAATGCGTGGCGAGGTTGTAAAACTTGCTAAAATGCCACAGGGCTCGCACGAGGGTACCGTTGTACGCGGTTGGCTCGACGCCTGCCTTGAACTTCCGTGGAACAGGGTAAAGCCTGTTGCGGTTGATGTAAAGCGCGCTGAAAAGATACTTGAACGCGACTTTTACGGTATGAAAAAGGTCAAGGAACGCATACTTGAACTGCTTTCGGTTTATGCGCTTGCACCCGATATAAAGGGGCAGATTGTCTGCCTCGCAGGTCCTCCGGGAGTCGGTAAGACCTCTATCGGTAAAACGATTGCCGAATGTATGGGCAGAGATTTTGCGCGCATTTCGCTTGGCGGTATGCACGACGAGGCAGAAATACGCGGTCACAGAAAGACCTATATCGGTGCTATGCCGGGTCGTATAATTAACGCAATAAAGAATGCGGGAACAAGCAATCCGCTTATACTGCTTGATGAAATTGATAAACTCGGCAGTGACTATAAGGGCGACCCGTCATCGGCACTTCTCGAGGTGCTTGACCCCGAACAAAATCATACCTTCTGTGATAATTTCCTTGAAATTCCGTATAATTTAAGCCGCGCGGTGTTTATTACAACCGCAAATGATATAACCACCATACCTGCACCGCTTCGCGACCGTATGGAGATTATCGAACTTGCAAGTTACACAAGGGAAGAAAAATTCAAAATCGCTAAAAAGCATCTGCTTAATAAACAGCTTGAACGCCACGGACTTAATAATAAGACCTGTCGGATTTCTGACGGTGCGCTTTATGGGATTATCGATTACTATACCCGTGAGGCGGGTGTGCGTAAACTTGAGCGCACAATAGCATCGGTATGCTCAAAATCGGCAAAGGTTATTGCATCGGGCGAGGCTCAAAAGGTAGCGGTAAAGGATACCGACCTTGAAAGATTGCTTGGAAAACGCAAATACCGTCCCGAAACAATACTTAAAAACGATGAGGTTGGTGTAATCAACGGTCTTGCGTGGACGGCTGTCGGCGGCGAGATAATGCAGATGGAGGTTGCCGCGGTAAAGGGAACGGGTAAGATTGAACTTACGGGTTCGCTTGGCGATGTTATGAAAGAATCGGCGGCGGCGGCGGTTACATTTGTGCGCGCAAATGCCGCAAAATACGGCATTGATGAAGATTTTTACAAGAATATGGATATACATATTCACGCGACCGAGGCGGCTGTGCCTAAAGACGG
>JAZREH010000211.1:0-1452 GCA_045660705.1 Acutalibacteraceae bacterium | reverse complement strand
TAAAGGCGATGGGCGGCGACCGTATCGTTGTTCATACGGGCTCGTGCGGTAAAATTTCCCGCGAAACCGCACTTGACCTTGCTCTTGATACGATGAAAAAGGCACTTGACGCGCTCGACAGCGAGGGACTCGGCGATGTGCACATCTGTCCCGAAACGATGGGTAAGGTAAACCAACTCGGCACCCTTGACGAGGTAATTAAACTTTGTCAACTTGATGAAAGGTTAATCCCTTGTATCGACTTCGGTCACCTAAATGCACGCGACCTTGGTTATTTTAAGGTATCGGAGGATTATGCCCGCGTTTTTGATAAAATTGAAAACGGTCTTGGCGCTGACAGACTTAAAATATTCCACTCGCATTTTTCAAAAATTGAGTATACGGCGGGCGGCGAAAAACGGCATCTGACCTTTGAGGATACGGTCTACGGCCCCGATTTTGAGCCTGTTATGGAACTTGTCGCAAAGAAGAATCTTTCGCCGATTTTTATATGCGAATCGGACGGCACACAGGCAGAGGATGCCCTCGCAATGAAAGATTATTACAATACTTTAATTTAAAACCGCAACTTGTAGGGGAGGGTCTCAGCGCCCTCCCGTTTTTTTATGTAAAAAAAGAACGACCTTGTGAGTCGTTCCTAAAAACAATTATTTAAATATACAGTTTCCGTCGCTGTCGATTCCCACAATAAGCGGAAAATCCTTAAATGTAAGGCGCTTTACCGACTCGCACCCGAGGTCGTCAAAGGCGATAACCTCGCAGTCGGTGATGTGCATTGCCGCAACAGCACCCGCACCGCCGATTGCACAAAGGTATACGGCACCGTTGCGCTTTATAGCATCAATAACAGCGGGATTACGCTCACCCTTGCCAACGGTGGCAACTACGCCAAGGTCGTGAAGTTTCGGTGTGTATGGATCCATACGGGATGATGTGGTAGGACCGCAACTGCCGATTGCAAGACCGTCAGGGGTGGGAGTGGGACCCGCATAATATATTACGGCACCGTCAAGTTCGTAGGGCAACGGTGACCCCGAATCAATAAGTTCGAAAATCCGCTTGTGGGCGGCATCACGCGATGTGTATACATCACCCGAAAGATAAATTTTGTCACCGCATTTAAGTTTTCCTGAAAAGTCCTTTAATTCGCTGACACTCAGTGTGTATTCGGTCATTTTGAAATCTCCGAATAAAGGCGCTCAAAGTCACCCTGCCTGTTATCGTTATCGGCATCGTTTTTATCAATCAGTTCACGCGCACTTTGAAGTGAGGACATAAGCGTGTCAAGACGGGCAACAAAGTCGTTTGAAGTTTCAATCATCTTCGTTCTGATTTCATCAAGTGAAATATGTGCGCTGTCGATGGAGTTGAGGTTACCATCAACCTCGCGCTTTACGGCGTCGCGGTTTTGTGCCGAGTTCTTCATAACGGCGCGCGCATTACTCTGTGCGA
>JAZREH010000210.1:0-1851 GCA_045660705.1 Acutalibacteraceae bacterium | reverse complement strand
GGAGTCGCCTTCCAAGGCGACGACCGTCAAAGGATATTTGGGATCCAACCGTCGTATGGATAACAAGAAACTATACAACCGAACATCTTACCTCGGTAATAGAGGTTATGGATTATTGGAGAACGCTTGGTCGTACCGCCCTTGTTGCGATAGGTGGCGGGATATGTCAAATGTTTGCGTGTGCACTTGCGGGTTATGGATTTGCACGCTATAATTTCAAGGGAAAAACAATTCTTTTCGGTTTGGTTATACTTACAATTATGGTGCCACCGCAAGTACTTATGATGCCTATGTACAGCACCTACCGAAATTTAGGGTTACTTGATTCGGTGGCTTCATTTTGGATAACAGGACTTTTTGGTATGGGACTTCGTTCGGGGCTGTTCATCTTCATCTATCGACAGGTGTTTAGAGCACTGCCGTCCGATTTAGAGGATGCCGCATCAATAGACGGTTGCGGACATATAACTACATATTTCAGAATAATGCTGCCAAACGCTGTGACATCAATGGCAACAGTATTCTTGTTTTCGTTTGTCTGGCATAGCACTGACTATTTTACAACGAGTATTATTATGCCGACCAAACATACGCTTATGGTGTCTTTATCATTGCTTTCGTCTAAACTTGCAAGCATAACAGGAGGAACTTCGCAAAACACCGTATCACCGCTTATATTGCAGGCGCGCTTGCAGGCAGGGTCACTGTTGGTCGTTGTTCCGCTTATAATTGTATTTGTGGTATGTCAGCGCTATTTCCGTGCTGGCATCGAAAGAACCGGTCTGGTCGGCTAATAACCGATAATATATAACAGATAAAATTAAGGAGGAAAATTATGAAAATCATTGAATCAAGAACATTGAAAAAAGTATTAGCAATTCTGCTTTGTTTGGGGATTTTGTTCGCCGTAGCAGGTTGCGGCGATGAAGGCGAGTGGGTAGAATCCGAAATAATCATTGTTGAGGACGGCGACGAGGATACTCAAAGCGGCGATTCAAAGGGCGATGGGGCAGTTCAGAATACATCTGATAAAAATGCTTCGCCCGATAAACTCAGCAATCCTAATGTTACGGTTTGTTGGTCTGTAACTGTGGATGACCATCCTGAATTTACCGCAATTAACAAGGCTTTTGAAAAAAAATACGGTGGTAAAGTTACGGTTGTAGGTGATGGTAAATACGATGACCGCGCAGCCCGTCTTACAAACCTTGTTCAAAGCAAAACACAGGTTGATGTTGTTTTTATTGGTCATGAGGATTATCCGTCTTATCTGACAACAAAACTTGTAAGACCGTTGGATATAAATCAATTTGATACAACAAAGGCACCTTATAACAATCAAGATAAATCACAGATTGCCACTTTAAGGGATAAAACCTATGTTATATCGGCAAACTTCGGTGTTGGCGCAGGTGTGCTTTGCCTTTATAATAAGACTATGTTTGAAAACGCTGGTCTTGAAACACCGTTGGAACTTTATAAAAAAGGTCAGTGGAACTGGAATACATTCCGCGATGCCGCACGCACTCTTTCACAGGATACCGATGGGGATGGTGCCAATGATATTCGCGGCTTTGCTGATTATGATATAAACGGTTTGCTTTGCTCTAACGGAACCAAATTGCTTAATAAAAATGGTGATAAATATACAGTTAATTTGGCTGACGAGCGCGTAAGAAGGGCATATCAGTTCTATTTTGATATGTATAATATTGATAAAAGTATAAACCGTGACCCGTGGAGTTGGTCAGAGGATATGGTACAGGGTAAACTCGCGATGGTTTTTCAGAAACCTATATATATGCTTTATTGGATGCAGGAAAACGCAAAGTTTGAATATGATTTTGTACC
>JAZREH010000209.1:0-12001 GCA_045660705.1 Acutalibacteraceae bacterium | reverse complement strand
AAAAGGAAATGAGCGTTAACTGGTGTACTTCCTGTAAATGCGTTCTTGCAAACGAAGAAGTTGTAAACGGCGTTTGCGAGCGTTGCGGTAGCGAAGTTGTACAAAAAGAAAAGAGCCAGTGGATGCTTAAAATCACCGATTATGCCGAGAAATTGCTTGACGGTCTTGACGAGGTTGACTTTATCGAGCGTGTAAAGACACAGCAACGCAACTGGATTGGCCGTTCCTACGGTGCACAGGTTAAGTTCGACACAAGTGTCGGCGATAAACTTGAAATATTTACCACCCGCGCTGATACACTTTTCGGTGTTACTTATATGGTAATGTCGCCCGAACATCCGCTTATTGAAAAGTGGGCTGACAAGATTAGTAACATTGATGAGGTTAACGCTTATAAGGCAGAGGCGGCTAAAAAATCCGACTTTGAACGCACCGAACTTGCAAAGGATAAGTCGGGTGTAAGGCTTCAGGGCGTTACGGCAATCAACCCCGTAAACGGCGCCGAAATACCGATTTTTATTTCCGATTATGTACTTATTTCTTACGGCACAGGCGCTATTATGGCGGTGCCCGCACACGACACACGCGACTGGGAGTTTGCTAAAAAGTTCGGTCTGCCGATAATTGAGGTTGTTGCAGGCGGCGATGTTGAAAAAGAGGCATTCACCGACTGTGCAACGGGTGTTATGGTAAATTCGGGCTTCCTTACGGGAATGTCGGTTGAGGATGCAAAGGTTAAAATAATCGATTGGCTCAGTGAAAAGGGAATCGGCGAAAAGAAGGTTAACTATAAACTTCGCGACTGGGTACTCTCACGCCAGAGATACTGGGGTGAGCCTATCCCGATGGTGTACTGTGAAAAGTGCGGTTATGTTCCGCTTGATGAAAGTGAACTGCCGCTGACACTTCCTAATGTTGAATCGTACGAGCCTACCGACAACGGCGAATCGCCACTTGCAAATATGACCGATTGGCTTAACACCACCTGTCCGCACTGCGGCGGTCACGCGGTAAGGGAAACCGATACAATGCCCCAATGGGCAGGCTCGTCGTGGTACTTCCTCAGATACTGTGACCCCCACAACAGCGATGCCCTTGCAAGCAAAGAGGCACTCGAATAGTGGGGTCCTGTCGTCTGGTATAACGGCGGTATGGAGCATACTACTCTCCACCTGCTTTATAGCCGTTTCTGGCATCTGTTCCTTTATGATATCGGTGTTGTACCGAATAAAGAACCCTACGCAAAGCGTACCAGCCACGGTATGATTCTGGGTGAAAACGGCGAAAAAATGAGTAAATCGCGCGGCAATGTAATCAATCCCGATGATATAATCAGGGATTACGGCGCCGATACTATGCGTGTTTATGAAATGTTTATCGGCGACTTTGAAAAGGCGGCACCGTGGAGTCAGGCATCAATTAAGGGAAGTAAGCGTTTCCTTGAAAAGGCATTCGCACTTCACGAAATGATTGTTGACGGTGACGGCTATCGCGCCGCTGTTGAAACCGACTTCCACAAGACCATCAAAAAGGTTACCGAGGATATTGAGGGACTTAAGATGAACACCGCGATTGCGGCACTTATGTCACTTCTTAATGTTATAACCGCAACGGGCGGTATCACACGCGATGAACTTAAGACATACATCACATTGCTCAATCCCTTTGCACCTCATATGACCGAGGAACTTTGGGAAATGTGCGGATTTGAGGGTATGCTTAATGCTACAAAGTGGCCCGTTTATGACGAGGCAAAGTGCGTTGATTCTACCGTCGAAATTGCTGTACAGGTAAACGGCAAGATAAAGGCAAGAATCAATGTTGCCGCCGATATCGAAAGCGCCGATGCAATTGCCGCCGCTAAAGCCGAGGCAGGCGTTATCGAGGCTATCGAGGGCAAAACGGTTGTTAAGGAACTTTATATAAAGGGTCGCCTTGTAAATATCGTTGTAAAATAATTAAAAAAACAAAACCGCTGACACACCGTCAGCGGTTTTGTTTTTACTGCTTTGTTTGGTTTATTTTTCGGTATTCTTGCGGTGCGATGCCCATAATTCCCTTGAATGTTCGGTTAAACGAGCGTATCGTTCCAAAACCTACATCTTCGGAAATATCAGCAATTCGTTTTTCGGAATATGTAAGCGCATCGCAGGCGGCGTCAATTCTTAAGGAGTTAAGATAGTCGGTAAAACTGAGGTTTAACCGTCCGTTTAACAGGTGTGAAATATGGTATTTGCTGAGGTGTAATGCCTGTGAAGCATCGTCAAGGGTGGGGTTGTTCATATAGTTTTCCGAGCAATAGTTAAGAATGTTGCGAAGCGACAGATTATCGGATATTGCGTGCTCGCGTAGCGACATTTGCGGGATAATACCGCCAAGCAGAAGATTCAGATATCCGCACATTTCGGTGTATTTTTCGCTGTCGATTAGCATTTCAAGGTTTTTACAGTAACTGTGCGCGATATCGTCCTTTGAAAGTTTTAATACATTGCTGTCGGGGAGGTTTTCACGAACCGTTTTTGAAAGATACGGGATTATGTCATAGGAAAAAATTATTACAAGGTATTGACCGTGTTTAGAGTGCTCATAATAATGCACCTGATTCGGAAAGGCAAGGTATATATCGCCTTTTGAAAGGGTGTCCTTTGTACGGTCAGCAACAGCGATACACTCACCGTCGATAACGTACACAAGTTCAAGTTGCTTATGCATATGAGGAAGCGGTGCAAGTTTAGGCTGTATTTCAATATTTATAAGTTTTGTCTTGTTTTCGTAAAACACATCAAGTTTTTTCATTTTTGTTTCCTTGAATCTAAATAGTTTTAATTATTGTAACATATATTTTTTTTAAAATCAATACAATTCGAAACACACTTGACAATGCACGCACAAAGTAATAATATGTATATAGAGTTTGAGGTGATTTATAAATGAAGTTTTTTTGGCTTGCCGCTCTGTTTGGCGCTGCACAGATGGTTTTGACCGCCTTTCTTGCAAGAATGGCGAGTATAGGTAAAAAGCAGTTTGCACTGCTTTTGTTCCTTGGAAAAGTTTTGGCGTATGTCGGTGGCGCACTGCTTTTTGTTTATAAGTTTTTGGGTAAATATATGTATCTTTTGTCGGGTTTTGCTGTGGGACTTGCGGTGACGGCACTTGTGCTTATGTTTTATAGTGTACTTTTCAGAAAAAACGGTGAGGACTGACAAATGGATAATATACAACTTTTAAGCCCGTCGGTACTTGCTTTTGTTGGCGATGCCGTATATGGACTGCTTGTACGTACACGCCTTGCGTGTGTAAATCGCCCGTCGGGTGAACTTCACAGATTGTCAGTGCAACTTGTTAATGCCAACGCGCAGGCACAGGCATATAAAATAATCGAACCGGTACTTACCGACGGTGAAATCGCTGTATTTAAACGCGGTAGAAACTTCCATACCGGCTCGTCGCCCAAAAGTTCTACTAAGGCACAGTACCATGCGGCAACGGGACTTGAAACGCTGTTTGGATATCTTCATCTGTCAGGGAACACCGCCCGCGCTGAGGAACTTTTTAATATGATATGGGAAAATCAACGCCCTGAAAACGGTATTTAAAATGAACAGAATAGTTGCGGTAACTGTTTGTGTGATTTGTGTAATGGCTACTATAGTGATGGCTGTTTGTTTTTCTTTAAAAACAACTGATAAATTAACTGTCATAGCGACGGTTGACGGAACTGAAATATATAAAGAAACTATTGATTTTATGGTTTCGGGATATCAGTTTTCACAAGAAAATCTTGCCAAACAAACAGATGGCGAAACATATGGTATTGATGTACCGACCAGAGAAGAAATAATTTCAGAACAGATAAGAAATACTGTTACATTGCAAGAAGCGAAGCGTTTGGGGTTAGAAGCAGATTATAACGAAGCGTATAAAAGCGCAAAAGAAAGTTATGATATGGCAAAAGAAATCGACGATGAGAATTATAAGATTATATTAGAATATATGAAGAAAAGAAATCTGTCGGAGAAAGAATATTTAAAGATAATTGCGGAGTCTTACCAAAACTCATTTACACGCCATAATCTGTATAAGGATTATATAAAAGATAAAAAGGGAACGGAAGCTGAACTGCAGGCACAGTTTGACGGTTACGTTGATAAACTTGTTGAAAATGCTGAAATTATTTATGAGTAAAACACAAACGCCCGATATACGGGCGTTTGTGTTTATTAACGAAAATTTTACAGTTTTTTATACAATCACGTTTTGCGGATCGCCGTTTAAAAAGCAGTTTATATTGTCATAAACAATTCCAAGAAGTCGCTGTCTTGTGGTAAGCGGTGCCCACGCGGTATGCGGGGTAATTATAAGATTCGGTGCGCCAAGCAGCGGGCAGTCATCCGACATCGGTTCTTTTTGCAGAACATCGACCGCCGCACCCGACAGTTTTTTGCTGTCAAGGGCGTAACGCAGTGCCGACTCATTTACAGTACCGCCACGTGAAGTGTTTATAAAGAACGCACCGTCACGCATCTTGGCGAAAGCCTTACTGTCAAACATTTCGCGGCTTTGGTCGTTAAGGGGGCAATGCACCGTTACGATATCCGAAGCGGAAAGTAACTCGTCAAGCGATACAAACTTGGTAAAACCGTTTTCTTTAACGGTGCGTGTAGAAACAAGCACATTCATATTAAAGGCACGCGCGATTTTTTCAACCGCACGACCGATGCTTCCGTAACCGATTATGCCAATCGTTTTTCCCGCGACCTCGTCGGTGGGGAAGTAGAGCATTGAAAAGGTAGGGGAGGCGCACCATTTGCCATCACTTACGGCGGTGTTGTATTTTTCCACCTGACAGTAGTGCGCAAGTATATACGCAAAAACCTGCTGTGCGACGGCATCGGTTGAATATGAGCCTGCATTACACACTGTAATATTGTGCTTTTCGGCGCAAAGGATATCAATGTTGTTAAATCCTGTCGCAAACAGTCCGATGTATTTGAGTTTTGGTGCCGCCGCCATTACCTCGGCATCAATTACCGTTTTGTTACAGAGTAAGATATCGGTGTTTGAAACCTCGCAAAGCAGGGTTTCGCGGTCAATATTATCATAGTAAACAACCTCGCCGAAGTCGGCAAAACGGTCAAGGGATAAATCGCCGTTAAGACTTAAGGTTGCGCAGTCGGTCAGTAGTATCTTCATTCTTTTTCTGTACCTTCTTTGTTGTACCGTCGGGATTAACAATGGTTATTCCCTCAAGTTGCGACATAAGGCTTTTTTTGTAAGCCTCGATATATTCGCGGCGAAGTGCCGCCTGTTCGGTCTTTTCCTCCTCGGTAAGACCTTCGCTTTTTTGCTTTCGTGCAAGTTGGTTAATTCTGTCAATTTTTTCTTTGGTCATATTATATCTCGTTTCTGCCCTCAAGTGCGCGGGCAAGTGTGAATTTGTCGGCATATCCAAGATTTCCGCCGACGGGTATACCGTATGCAAGGCGTGAAACCTTAATTCCCATCGGTTTTACAAGGCGCGAAATGTAACTTGCGGTTGCCTCACCTTCGACGGTGGGATTGGTTGCCATAATGATTTCGCAAACGGTACCGTCTGACAGTCGTTCCATCAGTTCCTTTATACGGATACTATCGGGACCGATGCCGTCAAGCGGAGAAATAACACCGTGTAAAACGTGGTAAAGACCCCTGTATTCAAGCGTGTTTTCAAATGCCATAACATCGCTCGGCTCCTCAACAACACAGATAACCGTGCGGTCACGTTTCGGGTCCTCACATATGGTGCAAACCTCCCTGTCTGTAAATGCCTGACATACTTTGCAAAAGTGTATTTTTTCGCGTGCATCAATCAGCGCCTCGGCAAATTTTCGGGCGCGTTCGGGCGGTTGTTCAAGTATACTGAACGCAAGCCGTTGCGCCGTTTTCTTGCCGATGCCGGGCAGACGGGAAAACTGGTTTACAAGTTCGTTAAGCGGGATAATATCGTGACTCATCAGAACAGACCGGGCATATTAAGTCCGCCTGTAATAGCACCCATTTCTTCTTCGGCGGTTTTGGCGGCGTTTGTTATAGCCTCGTTTACAGCAACCGTTATAAGGTCTTCAAGCATTTCAACATCGTCATGGTCAACAGCATCGGGGTTAATTTTGATTGACTTTATAAGGTGTTTACCGTCAACCGTAACCTCAACCATACCGCCGCCCGAAGTAGCGGTGTATTCGCGTGTTTCAAGGTCCTCCTGAAGTGTCGCCATATCTTCCTGCATCTTCTGTGCCTGTTTAATCATCTGATTCATATTGGACGGACCGCCCGAATTTGGTATTCTTATTTTCATAATAATATCTCCTGTGTTTTAATTTTTTTCAAGATTTTTAAGCACTTCGGCAAACTGCATCATCGGGTCGCCGGCAGATTTTTGTACCGCCTTATAGGGACCGAGTTTATAGGTGCCGCCAAGCACCTGTGCCGCCGCCTTGCGTATGCTGTCGCGGAACTGCGGATTGTTTCCGTTAACAAGTGTTCTGAACTGGTCGTTTTGAGCATCAATCAGTAAATACTGACCCTTTATATATGCCGATGAGCCCTGAAGCACACCTGCAATAAGCGGACAGGTGGTGCGCAGTATGCTTAAAACCTCGCACCAATCGTCGACAGGGGTGATACTGCCATCATTAGCGGCGGTATTCATAGGGGGTGTTGCTTCATTTACCGTATCGGGTGCGGCAGGGGGCGTATCGGGTGAATCGGGAAGCGGTATTTCGTCATCGTCCTCCGATACCGACGGGGCAGGGGGCGGTGCAGGCTGTACCGCGGGTGCTTTTTGCGGTGCGCCTGATTCAAGCGCGGCAATACGCATTTCAAGTGCCGCAAGGTCAGAGCATACATCGGGGCAACACAGTTTTATTACCGCCATTTCCATTTCACAGCGACGGTTGCCGCTTTGCATAGCCGCGGCGGTAAGTTGCAGTCGTGAAAGCGCCGACATAATTTCCTGTATAGTGTATTTTGCCGCCTGTTCTTCAAGCATCTTCATCCGCGCGCCCGAACATACGATGGGTCGTGTCCCACCCTTTACGGTCTTAACTATCATAAGGTCGCGGTAGTGACTTGTGAGTTCGGAAAGCAGACGCATCATATCAACCGACGAACGGTGCAGTTGGTCGATAAGCATAAGCGCACCCTCGGTATCGCGTGCTTTGATAAGGTCGGCAAACTTTATTAAATGGTCGCCGCCCGCCATTGCACAGACCTTTGATACCGCATCCTCGTCAATCTGTGAACCGTGCGAAGCACAAAGGTCAAGGATGGAAAGTGCATCACGCATACCGCCGTCGGCGGCACTTGCGATAAGTGTAGCAGCATCGTCGGTAACGGTAAGTCCCTCTTTTTGAGCGATGTACTGTATTCTTTCGCATATTCGCGATGGCTCAATCCGTCTGAAATCAAAGCGCTGACAACGCGAAAGTATGGTTGCAGGCAGTTTGTGCACCTCGGTAGTGGCAAGTATGAATACCACGTGTGCAGGCGGTTCTTCAAGTGTTTTGAGCAGAGCATTGAATGCACCGAGGCTTAACATATGCACCTCGTCAATGATGTAGACGCGGTATTTTGCGGCGGCGGGTGCAAAGGTTACCTGTTCGCGCAGTTCGCGGATATTTTCAACACCGTTGTTTGATGCGGCGTCGATTTCACATATGTCGGTTATTTCGCCCTCTGCAATGGCGCGGCACATTTCACATTCGCCGCAAGGGTCACCGTTTACGGGGGACAGGCAGTTTACCGCCTTGGCAAGAATCTTTGCGCAACTTGTCTTACCCGTTCCGCGTGTGCCCGTAAAAAGGTAGGCGTGAACAAGTTTGTTTGTGGAAAGTTCGTTTTTGAGTGTTTCGGTAATATGTTCCTGACCGATAACATCCGAGAAGGTCTGCGGACGGTATTTGCGGTAGAGTGCTTGATATGCCATAATTCACCTCATCAGTTTGACGGGAAGAAACCCGCCTTGTTTTTGGTTGTGTAACGAAAAACCGTTACACTAAAAAACTTGCGTCCTAAAGTCGCACGAACGGACCGATTGACTGCGGCGCACAGGAAAAACTGCTTAATGCTGCTCGGTTCCCCGCCTGACATGGTTCGCAGGCTCCTGTCGCACAGGACCCGCCCGTTCGTACGCTTTAACACGCAAGCCCGTTTATCTTTGTATCTATTATAATACAAAAATAAAAAATTTACAATACCTAAATATAAAAAGTTGAAAAAAGTTCATATATTTGTTATACTTAATATGTATAATCATTTTTAAAGGTAGTGAAGTGTATGAAAGAAATGACCGTAAAGGCGCTATATGACCTTGAAAAGACGGTTGCCGCCTCGGTTTTTGACGGTGTGACATATCCGTTTGAGGTGCTCCCGAAAATCGGTGATTTTATAAAAGAGTTTGGAAAAACGGTTGACACCGACCGTTTTGAAGTACGGGATAACGATGTGTATATCGCTAAAAGTGCTAAGGTTGCGCCGACTGCATATATCAACGGTCCCTGTATAATTGATGAGGATGCCGAAATCCGCCACTGTGCCTTTATCCGCGGTAACGCTGTTGTGGGCAAGGGTGCTGTTGTCGGTAACTCTACCGAACTTAAAAATGTTATTCTTTTCGATAAGGTTCAGGTGCCGCACTATAACTATGTCGGTGATTCGGTGCTTGGCTATAAATCGCATATGGGTGCTGGTGCAATAACCTCCAATGTCAAGTCGGATAAAACATTGGTTTCGGTAAAGTATGACGGTGGCAGTATTGAAACGGGTCTTAAAAAGTTCGGTGCAATGCTTGGCGATAATGTTGAGGTCGGTTGCGGCTCTGTCCTTAACCCGGGCAGTGTTATAGGCTGTAATACAAACATTTATCCGCTGTCGTCGGTACGCGGTTTTGTCCGAGCAAACAGTATCTATAAAAAACGCGGCGAAGTGGTGGAGAAACGGTAATGGCTGTTGAAAGATGGGATATACTCAACGAACACGGTAGACCGACAGGTCGTACTGCGGTGCGCGGATATGCAAAGTTTCGTCCGGGTGAATACCACCTTGTGGTTCACATCTGGGTTATTTCAAGCCGCGGACGGTATCTGATACAACGCCGCGCCGACGATAAAAAACTTATGCCGGGCGAATGGGCGGCTACAGGCGGAGCCGCTGTTTCGGGCGAGGATTCTTTTACCGCGGCAACACGCGAACTTTACGAAGAACTCGGTATCCGTTCGGACCGTGATAATCTTATGTGGCTTACCCGTATAAAACGCAGAAATTCTCTGCTTGATGTGTGGGTTACGACCTCGGATGTTGATGAGGATTCGCTGACACTTCAAAAAAGCGAGGTTGCAGAGGCAAAATGGGTAACGCGCACACAACTTGAAGAAATGATAGAAAGCGGCGGTTTCCATAACTACGGTTGGGAATACTTTGACAATGTTTTTGAAAAAATTGACGACCATAGAGGAGCATTGGTATGAGCGAGGAAAAGGCACAGCAAAAATGCGCTGTATGCGGCGCGTATTTGTTTGATGACGATGAAAAGGTTTACTGTCCTGAGTGCGGTGCACCGCATCACAGGGATTGTTATAATTCTCTTGGCAGGTGCGGACTTTCGCATCTTCACGGGACCGAAAAAAGTTATGATAAGGTTTTAAAAGAGGAAATGGAGAGAACACGCCCTCTTGATATTGATAAAATCAATGCGGCAATAAATGCAGACGCTGATGATGAAGGTCAAATCAAGTGCGGTATGTGTGGCGAGGAGTATGATGCACACGACCGTAACTGTCCTAATTGCGGCGCGCCCAATATGTCGCGTTTCGGTCATACCGTAGTTTTCGATTTCCTCGGCGGTGTTCCTGCCGATATGGATTTGGGTGACGGTGTTACCGCTGACGAAGCCAAGCGCTTTGTTTTAAGCAATACCCAACGGTATATACCTAAATTTGCCGCTTTCAGGGCAGGGGTTCGAACTTCGTGGAACTGGTTGGCGTTTTTGTGTCCGTGTGCGTGGTATCTTTCGCGTAAAATGTATAAAAACGGAATACTTATCGGTCTTTTAACGGTGGCTTTTTCACTCCTTAAAATACCGTTTTCCAACGCGCTTTATTATGTTGATTTGGGTGAAAACCCAACATATTCACAGATGGGTGCTGCAATTTTTGAAAATCTGCCGCAAATCGGTGTTGGTGCCGTTGTGGCGGCGATGATAGGTTTACTGCTTGGGCTTGCACTTCGTATTTTCGCTGCAGTTACGGGCGATTTCACCTACAGAAACCACGCACTTGAAAAAATCAAAAAGTTTAAAAACGAAAGTATGGATATTGACGAGGATTACCGTCGTTATGGCGGGGTCAGTATAATCGGTATGTTTGTCGGTCTGTTTGCTGTGCAGTATCTGCCGTCAATTATTGCGACACTTTTGTAGGAGGGAACCGTTACGGATATAAATATTTGTCCCGAATGTGGCACAGAAAACCAAAAAGAATATATCTACTGCAAAAATTGCGGTGTTAAACTATTAAATCAAAATGAGGATAAGGCACCCGATTTTACCGAAAATGTGCCGCCAGAACCTGTATTTAGCCCTAATGCTTATAATCGGGCAGAGGTTGACTCAATCGACGGTATCGCTGTCGAGGATATGCGTATATTCTGTGCAAATGAGTCGATTGTTTCAAAGTTTGTGCGGATGGAAAAGACGGGCGGTAAGGTTTCGTGGTGTGTGCCCGCGGCGATACTTGGATTTATACTTGGACCCGCGGGAAGTGCGATATGGTTTTTCCGCAGAAAAATGTGGAAAACCGCGCTTTTGCTTTTGTCGGTCGGTGTTCTGATTTTTTCGGGTAATGCCGCACTTGGCACGCTTACATATAATTCACCCGACCCTGCTTTGCTTGAAAACCTTATAGGCGGTTTGGCTGATGGCAGTATCGGTTTCGCTGAATATATGTCGGGGCTTCTTGAATGGACATTTGGCGGATACAGTCCTTGGTTTGTTCTTTTTAGTTGGTTGGGTAATATGATGAATGCCGCAACGGGTCTTCTGTGCGGTCTTTTCGGCGATTATCTTTACAAAAGGTATGCCGTACAGCGTATACAAAGATACCGTATGATGAATGTTGACCCGCGATATTATCAACTTGGACTGTCGGCAATCGGCGGCACTTCGGGTGGTCTTATGGTACTTGGAATAATCGGCGTGTGGATTATGTTTCTTGCCGCACAGGCCGTTTCACTAATTATAGGATAGAGGGATTTTTATGAAAATCAGAAAAGCAGTTATTCCTGCGGCAGGACTTGGAACCCGCGTTCTGCCTGCATCAAAGGCACTTCCAAAAGAAATGTTACCCATCGTGGATAAGCCTGCTATTCAGTATATCGTTGAAGAGGCGGTAAAGGCGGGTATTACTGACATACTTATAATAACAAATCGCGGTAAGGGCGTTATCGAGGACCATTTTGACCATTCGATTGAACTTGAGGCTATGCTTGAAAAACGCGGTAATACCGAGATGCTTGACGAACTTCGCCGTACAGCATCTCTTGCGAATATTTATTATATCCGTCAGCGGGTGACAAGAGGTCTTGGTGATGCGGTGCTTCGTGCCCGCGAATTTATCGGTAATGAACCCTTTGCTGTGCTTTACGGTGACGATGTTATCGTGGGCGAGATTCCCGCTATCGGTGAGTTGTGCGAGGCTTACGAAAAATACGGCAAGAGTGTCGTCGGTATTAAAGAGGTGCCCGATGAACTGCTTGTAAAGTACAGTTCGCTTGATGTGACACCGCTTGAAGAAAAACTGTTTTCGGTCAGCAATATGATTGAAAAACCGTCACTTGATCAAAAGTTTTCAAACTATTCGGTGCTTGGGCGTTGCGTTCTTGACAGCGAAATTTTCAGTATTTTAGAGCGCATACCGCTTGGCGCGGGCGGTGAACTGCAACTTACCGATGCAATGCGTGAACTTGCTGT
>JAZREH010000208.1:0-2842 GCA_045660705.1 Acutalibacteraceae bacterium | reverse complement strand
CCGTGGAAGTTTTCGTAATATCCCTTGATTCCCTTGAGGATCTCAACAGAATCGGCTATAGAGTTTTCCTCAATGATGATAGGCTGGAATCTGCGCTCAAGGGCGGAATCCTTTTCGATATTCTTACGGTATTCACCGATTGTCGTGGCGCCTATCAGTTTAAACTCACCGCGGGCAAGCGACGGTTTCAGGATATTAGCCGCATCGGTTGAACCCTCGGCAGAGCCCGCGCCGATAATGGTGTGCACCTCGTCGATAAACAGGATTATATCCTTTGCCGCGCTCACTTCGTCTATGACCGCCTTTATTCGTTCCTCGAAATCGCCGCGGTATTTAGTACCCGCAATCATTCCCGTAAGGTCAAGTGCAATTATACGCTTATTTTCAAGGATTTCAGGCACGTCACCGTTTACAATGCGAAGTGCTAAGCCCTCAACAATCGCAGTTTTGCCGACACCGGGTTCACCGATAAGACAAGGGTTATTTTTTGTGCGGCGGCAAAGAATCTGTATCATACGCTCAATTTCCTGTGCGCGACCGATTACAGGGTCAATTTTTCCGCTTTGAGCGTCTTTTGTAAGGTCTCTGCCGTATTTTTGCAGTGTGGGTATTTTATCGTCGGCAGTTGCACTCTCGCTGTTTTGCTGGGGTGCGGAATTGTTGCTCGCGCCCATACCCGATGCGCCGAGTGCATCCTTTGCAAGGGCATTTACATCGACACCAAGTTCCTTTATAAACCTTACGGCGTAGTTATCACCCTCGCTTAAAATAGCGACAAGCAGATGCTCGGTACCGACGAACTTTTTACCAATACTGATACTGCCCGCCATCGCATTTTCAAGCACCCGTTTTGCGCGGGGTGTGAAATAGTCGGGAGAAAGCGTCGTCGGCGTTCCGCTGCCAATAGTTTTTTGTAAAAGTTCTTCTATTTTTTCGTCGGTAATACCGTTTTTTGAAAGAACGGTAGCAGCAATTCCGCTTCCCTGACGGATAAGACCTAAAAGCAGATGCTCACTTCCGACATAGGTGTGTCCGAGTGACTGCGCCGAGGTAATCGCAAGGTTCAGCGCTTCGTTTGCTTTTTCGGTAAAACCGTTAAAATTGTATTTCATAATTAACCTCCTGTCGAGTGCCGCTACTTTTCAAGAGCCTTTCGCATCATATTCGCGCGATATATATCCCGTTCATCAGGCTCCATAATACCGTACACCCTCATAAGCATATACGGTTGCCCCTCTATCATAAGTTTTATTGGCAACAGCGTTTCATCTTCTATTATGCCCAAACCCATACCGAGTTTAATCTCCGAAAGATGTTTCATCATTTCACCGCTGTCAAGAATACGGGCACCTTTAAGTATACCAAGCGCACGCATACAGATATCCTCAATCTTTAGTCTGTTCAGTCCCTCGCGTGCCCGCCGTTCCTTTTCAACAAGTTGCATTGTGATTATTTTAAGGTTGTCGATAGCATTTTTCTCGCTTATACCAAGTGTAATCTGATTAGAAATCTGATACAGCGATGCGACGGCTTTACTGCCCTCGCCGTACATTCCGCGCACCGTAAAGCCGATTTTGTCAACCGACTGTGAAAGTGTAGGAATTTCTCCCGTCGCCTCGCACACAGGCAGATGCAGCATAACCGACGCGCGAAGTCCCGTACCGAGGTTTGTGGGACATTCGGTCAAAAAACCAAGGCGTTCGTCAAATGCGATATCAAGCCCGCCGCACAAAAGCGCGTCAATCTGCTCTGCAAGGTCATACGCCTTTTCAAGTTGCAGACCGCCAAGGATGACCTGTATTCTTATATGGTCCTCCTCGCCTATCATAATGCTGATACTTTCGTCGTCCGACAAAATAACCGCGCGGTTTTCACA
Organism: Acutalibacteraceae bacterium; assembly: GCA_045660705.1. Lineage (GTDB taxonomy): Bacteria > Bacillota > Clostridia > Oscillospirales > Acutalibacteraceae > UBA737. The sequence goes on along the minus strand of JAZREH010000208.1, from coordinate 966 downwards.
GTTCGTGGCAAATTCGGGACTGATTATATGGCGTTCAATCATCGAATAGCGCTCATTTTCAGGAATATCGCGCATCCGTATGAATTTAAGGCTTTTGGCAAAGGGTGTATTACTTTCAATGAGTGCCTTTTTAACGCTTTCACCTATTTCCTCGCGCTGTTCGGCACTCATCCGCGACGGGAACGGTATACCGGTAATATTTCTTGCAAGACGGATTCTTGTGCTTATAACGATATCGTCCTGCGGTGATTTTTTACTGTACCAACTCATTTTCCGTCCTCCTCTGCCTTTTTGATTTTATCGCGTATTATCGCCGCTTCTTCAAACCTTTCCTCACTGACAAGGCGATTCATAAGCATCCTTAAATCGTCAACCGTTTCCTCTTTTGGAAGAGGTGCTAAAGGTGCTTTATTAGGAATTTTGCCCGCGTGCAGAGTGCTTGAATGAACACGCTTTAAATAGGGCAAAAGTTCACTGTAAAAGGTTTCATAACACTTTGAACAACCGACCTTACCGTGCTGTGCGATATCAGAAAAGGATGCGCCGCAACATTCACAGCGTTTGAGCGCCGACTTATTGGTAAGGGTCAGCGTTTCACCGAACATTGACGACAGCATCTGCGCAAGGCTTGTATGACCGATATCTCCGACACCCTCCTGCGCCGCACAGTGACTGCAAAGATTTTTTTCACGAACAACACCGTTTACAACCGAACGGATATGTGTAGTAGCGGTATTCTTTCCGCATTTTTCACAAAGCATAACAACCATCCTTTACCTAAATCTGAACAAGCAGCATTTCCTTTAAAATAGCCGCCCTGAGTGTATCGCGCATATGAACAGGAACGGTGCGCATCACATTGTTTGACATCGCCGCATACATAAGCGTACAGATTGAATCACTGATAATTTCCGACTGACGGCAGTTTTCAATTACCATCCGCGCACTCAAAGTATCAATTGTATC
>JAZREH010000207.1:0-2240 GCA_045660705.1 Acutalibacteraceae bacterium | reverse complement strand
ATTTTTATGAGGGACCGCTAACACTTGGTTTGGTACCCGAACAGTACCGTGAAACCCGTATAAAAAACCTTTGCAAAGGTTCTGATTTTGCTAAAGTTCTGGGTGTCAAGAATGTTGCTACCCATATGGGCTTTATACCCGAAGACCCTAATAACCCCGTCTTTGCCGAACTTTGCCAGGCGGTAAAAACGGTTGCGGCGCACTTTAGGGCAAACGGTCAGTATCTGCTGTTTGAAACGGGTCAGGAAACCCCGATAACGATGCTTCGCTGTTTTGAGGAGGTCGGTTACAATAACCTTGGCGTAAACCTTGATACGGCTAATTTAATTATGTACGGTAAGGCAAACCCTGTTGATGCACTTGATGTTTTCGGCAAATATGTCAAAAATCTTCACGCGAAAGACGGTCTTTATCCAACGACCGGCAAAAACCTTGGCGAAGAAACGCGTCTTGGCGACGGCAAGGTGGATTTTGAAGAACTGTTCGTAAAACTGAAAGGATACGGTTATGATTCTTATGTCACAATCGAGCGCGAAATTTCTGGCGTGCAACAACTTGAAGATATCATTTATGCTAAAAATTATCTGCAAAAAATAATTGATAAGGTTTACGGTTAAGGGAGAAGATGTTATGTTAAAGGTTGGACTTGTAGGTGTCGGCGGAATAAGCGGTGTGCATATTCCTGCGTGGGACGGTATGGAAGATGCCGAACTTATCGCGCTTTGTGATATCCGCCCCGAAAGAATGGAAAGGTATATTGAAAAGCGCCATTACGAAGATATTGACCAAATGCTTGAAAAAGAGGAGTTTGACATACTTGATATATGTCTGCCGACATTCCTGCATTTCGAGGTCGCGATGAAGGCGATTAAAAAGGGAATAAATGTACTTTGTGAAAAGCCATTGTCACTAAACCCCGACGAAATAAGCGAACTTTATAAGGCGGCTAAGGAAAACAATGTCAAGATTATGGCAGCACAGGTGCTTCGTTTCTGGTACGAATACGGAGTTTTAAAGAATATTTATGAAACCGAAAAATACGGTAAACTGATTTCAGGTTCTATGTCGCGATTGGGTGTGCGCCCGATGGCAAGTTGGAACAATTGGATGCTTGATGAAAATTTGAGTGGTTTAGTACCCTTTGACCTGCATATACACGACTGTGATTTCCTGTATTATGCCTTTGGAAACCCTGTGAAAACAACTACATACAGGGCAAAACGCCCCGAACAGGATTATCTTGAGGTCGTTTATGAATACGACGGTTTCTTTGTGACGGCAGAAGCATCGTGGTACGCGGCACCGTATCCGTTCAGGGCAACCTACCGTTTCCAGTTTGAAAACGCGCTGGTGGCTTATGAAAACGGTAAACTTACGTTATACGAATGCGGCGGCGGTGCAAAAGACCTCTCTGAAGTTGCCGAGGACTCGGGCGTTTTGGGACTTCCAAAAAGCGACGGTTACGCAAATGAAATACGCTATTTTGCCGACTGTGTAAAGAACAATTTAGAAATTGAAAAGGTTACCGAAAAACAACTTTGCGATGTTATTACACTTCTTGGCAGTCTTTGATAAAAAATGTGATGTTGTGGACAAATTCGAAAAGTCAAAAAGACACAAGAAAAAGTCAATAATACGCTAATGTATAGTATGGAATTACGCTATAGTAAAATATAAAGATTTACAAGAGGTGTTTTATAAAAGTAGGTGTGGTTGTTACTTTTACTTGGGTTGAGAGTATCTGTTTTGCAGACTATACAAAAATAAAAAGGTAATTGAAAAGGTTACCGAAAAACAATTTTGCGCAGTAATCTGATGCTTTGCAGTTTTTGATGTAAAGTTAATACAAGCAATGAATTAATTTTAGTTACGCCAATACTTATAATGACAAAAATTGGCATTTGATTTTCTTTCACGACAGGTATATCATTTTAGATGAATTAGTATTATTCGTGACTAAAAATAAACTTTTCTAATTTATGGAGGTGAGTTGTATCCCAGCATAAAAATGCAAACACAAAAAGCAAAAATAAAGGAGATAATTTGTATGAAAAAACTTTTATCGGTAATTTTGAGTTTAGTAATTATAGCGTCGATGGTGCAAATTGTATGCATACCAACATTTGCAAGTGATGATACTACTGTTCAAACCATCTGGGATGGTCAGACCAAAACTCAACCTGAGGGAGAGGGAACGGAAGAATCTCCGTACCTTATAACAAACGGTGAAGAACTTGCAT